>DATFOT010000001.1:0-9772 GCA_035265265.1 Aestuariivirgaceae bacterium
CATCGCGCGCTCGCCCGTGCCGTGGAACAAGGGATGGGCGAGCCAGGCGACCCTGCGATCACGGGCGGTGGAGCAAGAGATCGCCAGCGCGGCAGCGCCGGAGGACGTGGCGGCGACGAAGAGTGCTTCGAGAGGGATTGAAAGCCCTGCGCCCGCGGTCCAGGCAGGGGCGACAAGCAAAACGGCCGAGGACATCAGCTGGAAGCCCGATGATGCCGAGCTCAGTGCGATACTGGATACCGCAAGCGACGGTATCGTGACGCTGGATGCAGAAGGACGTATCCGCTCCTTCAGCGCCGGGGCGGAAGCGATCTTCGGCCAGCCGAAGGCCCTTGTTCTCGGACGGGGCTTCGCCGAACTCCTCACAACCGAAACCCGTAATATATTTCGCGACTATCTGGCGGCGCTGACCGATTCAGGCCTCGCAGCCGTCTTCAACGACGGGCGGGAAGTGTCGGCGAATGTCGGGCCGGGACACAGCCTGCCGCTGTTTCTCACGATCAGCCGAATTCACAATGAGAGGAAAGGCCCCAGGGTTCCTCCGGCGTTTTGCGCGGTCGTGCGCGACATCACGCAATGGAAACAAACAGAAGCCGAACTCAGGGACGCGAAGGACAAGGCCGAGCAGACGAGCCGGCAGAAATCGGAATTCCTGGCAAGGATCTCCCATGAACTCAGAACACCGCTGAACGCGATTCTGGGATTCTCAGAACTGATGCGCCTCGAACGGTTCGGAAAATTGCAGAACGAGAAATATCGCGGTTATGTGAGCGACATCCATTCGAGCGGCGTGCATCTGCTTTCGCTGATCAACGACCTGCTCGACCTTTCTAAAGTGGAGGCCGGCAAGCTCGAATTGACCTTCACAAGCGTCAGCCTGCCCGAGGTGACCGATCACGCCATGCGGCTCCTGGCAGAGCGGGCGCAGCAGGCACGGGTGAGCGTGAGGCGCAATTTTCCGGCCGACCTGCCGAATGTTGTCGCCGATCTCAGATCCATGCGGCAAATCATGATCAATCTCATCTCCAACGCGATCAAATTCACCGACCCAGGCGGGCACGTGACGGTCGCAGGGCGGCTGAACAAGGCAGGAGAACTCGTGCTGCGGGTGAGAGACACGGGTGTGGGAATGAATCAGGACGAGATCAAGAGCGCGCTCCAACCGTTTCAGCGCGTGACCAGCGCCGCCAGGCCGGATATCGAAGGTACTGGCCTCGGACTGCCCCTGACCAAGGCGCTGACCGAAGCGAACCGGGCAACATTCGCGATCTCGAGCGAGCCGGGGAAAGGCACGCTCGTCGAAATCACCTATCCCACCACTAGGGTCCTCGCAGATTGAGCGCGCGGCCTAGGGTTTCTCGCCTAGCCATGCTCAGCGGCCCCGGCAGGGCGACATGGACGGCGGGCGCACTCATGGTGAGCGCCATTATCATCCTGCCGGCAGCAACGATCGCCGTACTTTCACTTAAGGGCGAGGAATCGATCTGGCCGCAGCTCGCCGCCACGGTGCTGCCCGTTTATGTAATGCAGACCGTCGGACTGATGGCGGGGGTCGGCGTCTTGAGCTTCGTGATCGGCTCGGGGACGGCGTGGCTCATCACCATGTACCGCTTTCCGGGCCGCCGGGTGCTGAAATGGGCGCTCGTTCTGCCACTTGCCATTCCAACCTATATCGCCGCCTATTGCTTCCTTCATGTTTTCGACTATGCGGGACCGGTGCAGAGCGCGCTCAGGGCAATCTTCGGCTGGTCGAGGCCCGGCGACTATCGGTTCCCGGAGTTGCGTTCGCTGCCAGGCGCCATCGGCGTTCTGTCGTTTGTCCTTTATCCATATGTCTATCTGACGGCGCGGGCGAGCTTCCTCAAACAGGGTGCGGCGCAGATCGAGGTCGCACGGACACTCGGTGCCGGCATTCCGGCTGCATTTCGCACGATCGCCCTACCACTGGCGCGCCCCGCCATAGTCGCCGGGGTGTCGTTGGCAATGATGGAGTGCCTCAATGATATCGGGGCGGTCGAGTTTTTCGGGGTGCGGACCCTGTCGGTCGGCGTCTATACGACATGGCTCGGCAAGGGCAACCTCGCGGGCGCGGCACAGCTTGCTGCCGTGATGCTGGTGTTCGTCGTCGGGTTGATCGTGCTCGAACGCTCCGGGCGCAAGGCCGGGCGGCTGGATACAATGAGCCGAAAAGAAGTCCCACTGAGCGGCATCAAGCTCCAGGGCGGGCCGGCGCTCGCTGCGGCCATTGCCTGTGCTGTCCCCATCATCGCGGGCTTCCTGCTGCCGGCCGGGGTGCTTTTGAGCTTCGCGTTTCAGCGCGGAGGACTGCTGACGACACAGGCCTTCGGTGCGGCGGCCATCAACTCCATTTCGGTTTCCGCAATCGCCGCCGGCGTCATCCTGCTGGCGGGGCTGTTCATCGCCTATGCCCAGCGGCTCGCTCGGACTCCCGCCGTATCGGTGGCCATCTGGCTCGTGACGGCGGGCTATGCCATCCCCGGTGCGGTGCTCGGCATGGGCGTGCTGGTACCGCTTGCCGCATTCGACAACGGACTGGATGCAATCATGCGCGGGCTGTTCGGCGTGTCAACGGGCCTCATCCTGACGGGATCAGTGGCGGCGCTGATCTATGCCTATTCGGTAAGGTTTCTGGCCATTGCGCTCGGTTCGCTGGAGGCGGGTTTGGGCAGGGTTGCCCCGAGCCTTGGTGCCGCCGCACGAACACTCGGCCGGGGGCCCATTGCTGCGCTCGTTGAGATAGATTTGCCGCTTTTGCGCCCTGCCCTGATGTCGGCCGCCCTTCTCGTTTTCGTCGAGGCGATGAAGGAGCTATCGGCAACTCTCATCCTGCGGCCGTTCAATTTCGAAACGCTAGCCACGCTCGTTTATGCGCAGGCATCGCTCGACCAGCTCGAGGATACGGGGCTGGCGGCGCTGACGATCGTGGCGGTCGGGATTGCGCCCGTGATCATGCTGACCCGCATGATGAGCTCCGTGAGGCGCTGAGCGGCGATCAGGACCGAAGCTCGGGCAACGCGCGGTAAAGGTCGAGGGCTTCCGGATTGGCGAGCGCCTCGCGGTTGGCCACCTCCCGGCCATGAACGATGTCGCGCACCGCGAGCTCGGTGATCTTTCCCGATTTGGTACGGGGGATATCGGCGACCGCGATGATCTTCGCCGGCACATGGCGCGGCGAGGCGCCGTTGCGGATCTGGGTGCGGATGCGGTCGATCAGCTCCGGCGTCAAAACATGACCCTCGATGAGCCTTACGAACAATATGATGCGAACGTCATTGTCCCAGTCCTGGCCTATAGCGAGGCCTTCCGCAACTTCGGGTATCTGCTCCACCTGCGCGTAGATTTCCGCGGTCCCGATCCTTACACCGCCCGGGTTCAGCGTCGCATCGGACCGGCCATGAATGATCACGCCGCCATGGGAGGTCCATTCGGCGAAATCGCCATGGCACCAGACATTGTCGAAACGGGCAAAATAGGCATTGTGATATTTCTCGCCGGTCGGATCATTCCAGAACATGACCGGCATGGACGGAAACGGCCGCGTGCAGACGAGTTCCCCCTTGCGTTCGCGAACGGGCCGACCCTGATCATCGAAAATATCCACCGCCACCCCAAGGGTGGGTGCCTGGATTTCTCCGCGATACACCGGGGCGAGCGGATTGCCGGCAACGAAGCAACCGCATATATCGGTGCCGCCCGAGATCGATGCCAGATGCAGATCGGGTTTGACGGCGGCATAGACGAAGTCGAAACTTTCCGGCGCGAGTGGCGAGCCCGTCGAACACATGGTGCGCAGCGCGCCAAGCTCATGCGTGTCCATAGGACGCCAGCCGGTCTTGCGCACGGCATCGAGATATTTGGCAGAGGTGCCGAAGATAGTCATGCCCTCCTCGTCGGCAAAGTCGAACAGAGCGCGCTCGTCGGGATAAAAGGGCGAGCCGTCGTAAAGCAATAACGTGCCGCCGGCGACAAGACCCGACACCAACCAGTTCCACATCATCCATCCGCAGGTCGTAAAATAAAAAAGGCGATCGTCGGGTTTGAGGTCGGTGTGGAGGAAGTGCTCGGTTAAGTGTTTGAGAAGCACGCCGCCGGCGCGGTGAACGATGCATTTGGGAACGCCCGTGGTACCGGAGGAAAAAAGGATATAGATCGGGTGATCGAAAGGCATGCGTTCGAAACTCAGGGGCGCCTGGCCCCAGGGGGCGATCGCCGATGCCAGCGATTGCGCGTTGTTCATGCTTCGTGCGTGGCGGTCTGCTTCTCCGATATAATCGATGAGCAGAACATGCCCGACAGTTGGCAGTTTCGCCGCGACGGCTGCGGTCTTGGCGGAAATATCGATGACCTTGCCGTTGTAATAATAACCATCGCAGGCAATGAGGATCTTGGGTTCGATCTGGCTGAAACGATCAAGAATTCCGCGCTCGCCGAAGTCGGGCGAGCAGGACGACCAGACGGCCCCTATGCAATTCACGGCAAGGAAGGCGGCGATTGTATCGGGATGATTGGGTACCACGGCGCACACGCGGTCGCCAGGTCTTGTGCCAAGAGATCGAAGCAGCGACGCAATGGCTGCAACTTTAGCCTTAAGCTCGCTCCAGCTCAGGGTGAGACGAACCCTTTCCTCGCCGCGGAAGATGATTGCCGGCTTGTCGCAATCAGAATGCTTAAGGAGATTCTCCGCATAGTTCAGCCGAGCCCCGGGAAAAAAGCGCGCATGACGCATGTGACCGCCTTCAGCGAAGTATGTTTGGCCGCGGCTTTCGGCCAGGACGCCAAATTCGTCCCACACGGCTGACCAAAATCCCTCCGGCTCGGCAATGGAGTATGCGTGCAACGCCTCATAGGTTGAAAAAGCGCGGTGCTGCCGGTCCGCCAGCTTCGTCATGAAACGGGCTAAATTGGATGACTTCTTACGCGCGTGCGGCGGCACCCAGATAGGCTGATCGGTCATTCTCACTCACTCCGAGATCGGGAGTGTGCAAAATACTCTGCGCCACTGTGGCCCAAAAGCCCCAGTAGCAGCATCACTTCGCCGCAATTGGGAACTGAATTGTCGGCAGTAAAGCACCAGAAACGCTGGCGGCCATCGGCCGGAGTGGGACATCGATGAGGCGGTTGGCCGTCATTTTGAGCGGGGTGGCGATCCTTGCCGGCAGCACGCTTTCGGCAGCTTACCTTCTTGTGTCGGCCAATTCCCTAATAGCGCAAATTGCGGACGGGATTGAACGGTCCACCGGGCGCATCGTGACGATCAACTCAGCCGCCAGGCTGCGTCTTTGGCCCGAGTTCGGCATCTCGTTTAGCGGTGTAAAGCTCGCAAATGCTGAGGTCGGCAATGGCAGTGGTTTTGCCGAAGTGGAAACCATGCGCGTGAACATCAGCCCCGGCGCGCTTATCCGCAGACGGGCTGAAATCAACGAGATCAAGCTCATAAATCCGGTCGTCAACCTCGTGGTCGATGCACAGGGCCGAGGCAATTGGGAAACCGGGAAGGCAAGCCGGACAGCTAAGGACATCTCTTCCCCGGCAGTCCCGCCGCTCTATGTCGAGGGAGGCACGGTCAGCTTTCTCGACGAGCGGTCGGGCGAATCTCATGTGTTCAAGCGGCTCGATCTCGCCCTTACCCTTCCATCTCTCGAGGGCGCGATCGACATCAAGGGAAGCGGCGATTGGCAACAGGACCGCGTCAGCTTTTCGCTGTTCCTGAAGTCGCCGCAGTTGTTCGCCGGCGAAGGCACGCCGATCGATCTCAATGTATCGGGGTCCTGGCTAAATTTCGCGTTCAGCGGCCAAGCCGCCGCCAGCAAAAACCTCCAGCTCGCCGGCACGGTCGAAGGCGGGACACGGTCGCTGCGCGGACTCATGCGCTGGGCGGGGCTGAAAATCGGCGAAGGCAAGGGGCTCGGCGTGCTGCAGGCCAAAGGTGCCCTCAGCCTGAGGGGCCAGGTGTTGAGTCTCAGCAAGGCGCAATTTACTCTCGACGGGATGCGCGCCCAAGGGGATGTTGCTGTCAGGTTTGCCGAACACAAGCCAAAGCTGACGGCTAGGCTCGGTCTGGATGCGCTTGACCTCAACCAATATGTACCGGCGCCGCACCGGTCGGGCGATGAAGGTGAAGGGCTCGAAGCGTGGAGCAGCGAGAGCATCGATTTCTCGGCGCTCAACGCGATCGATGCTTCCGCCAATCTCAGCGCTGCGCGGCTGATCTATGGCCGTGCACTTATGTCGGATGCTATCATCGATGCGACAATTGCCGACGGCATCCTCAATGCGAAACTCGACAAAGTCACTGTTTACGGGGGCACCGCGGGCGCCCAGGTGGTGCTCAACGGAAAACAGAAAGTGCCCACTCTGCAAGCGAGCTTCCATGGTGAAGGGCTCGACGGACAAAGGCTCTTAAGAAATATCGGCAGCTTCACCTGGCTCGATGGCCGCTGCGACCTGGCTTTTGCCTTGGCAGCTACCGGCCGGAACCAGCGGGAGATGATCGCATCGCTGCGCGGTACCGCCGGTTTCGCCTTTGATGAGGGGGGAGTGAAAGACGTCGATCTGGCGGAAATCGCCGAGGCGGTTTCGAAAGACATCCATACCGGCTGGATCATGGATCGGGCGGCAGAGACAAAATTCCGGCAGCTCAGAGCCGAGTTCACCATCGCCGACGGCATTGCGGAGAGCAAGGAGCTAAGGGTGGAGGGGCCGGATGTGAAGCTGAGCGGCAAGGGAGTTGTCGATCTTCTCAAGCAGGAGCTCGACCTGAAAATCGACGCCGACTTCGCTGCCGAAGGCGTGCACGACGCTGATCTTGCAGTGCCGGTGGTGGTGAAAGGTCCGTGGGGAAACCCAAAGTTCTATCCCGACATCCCCGGCATTCTCGATGATCCGCAAGCGGCCTATGCAACACTGAAAACCCTGCTACGCGCCAGGCTCCCGGGTGCATCGACGGGCGAGAACACGGATGATCTCCTCGGTCGAGGCAATGATATCGGGGCCGAAGGCCATACCGATCTGGTGAAGAAACAGATCAACAGCGACGGCGGGAATTTGATGAACGGGTTTGCCGGGGAGAACGCGCCGGACATCATTCCTTCCAAGCAATAGCCATGATCCGCGTGCAGCGCGAGGCTTTCGATGCGGCGGCGGAACTCAACAAGTTCCGCAGCGCACAAACCGGCGCGGGATGCACCGTGATGTTTCTCGGCACGGTTAGAGAAATGGCCGCGGAAGGGTCAATCGAGGCGATGACGCTCGAGCACTATCCGGGGATGACGGAGAAGGCTCTGGAGGCAATCGAGGCGGAAGCATGCGGGCGCTGGCCGCTCCTGGCTTCGCTCATCATCCATCGCTTCGGAAGGCTGCAGCCGGGAGAGGACATCGTGCTGACCGCGACCCAGTCCGCTCACCGGCAGGCCGCATTCGAGGCCTGCGCATTTCTCGTGGATTATCTGAAGACGAAGGCGCCGTTCTGGAAGCTCGAAGAGGCGCAGGGCACCAAGACATGGGTCGAGGCACGCAACAGCGACGAAGACGCTGCGGCGCGGTGGAAGCAACGATAGGCGGTTTTAAGATTGCGGCACGGTTTTTACCGGCCCCGCCGGGGACGGTCGATAAAGCAAATCCTGGCCGATGCGGCGATGATGCTGCTCGTTGCCATCGCCGTCATCTATTTCGGCGATCTGGCAGGGCCGCTCGGCTTTCATGTGGGGGTGAGCGTGATCGATGGCGATTCAATCCGCGATGGCTCCAGACGAATCAGGCTTTACGGCATCGATGCACCAGAGCTTCGACAGCAATGCCGCGACGGCGCGGGCCGGGCGTATCGATGCGGCGACGCCGCGCGCGCGGCGCTAGAAACGCTAATCGGGGGGCAGGAGATTGGCTGCCATATCTTCGACACCGACAAATACGGACGCGATGTGGGGCGCTGCCAAGCGGGTTCGCTGCAGATCAACCGTGAAATGGTGCGGCAGGGCTGGGCCGTCGCCTATAACCGCCACAGTCTCGAGTATATGATTGCCGAAGCCGAGGCGCGGCGGGCAGGGTCCGGGATATGGCAAGGAAGTTTCCAGCGGCCGGAAGAATACCGGCGCGAGCATCAGGAGCGGGGCAGAGGCCGCGCCGGCACAAATTATTGGCTGGATGATGAGTGAACTCCCCTTCAAGCGGCTTTCCGCGGCACCTTCTTGCCCTTCTTGCGCGCCTTCGAGAGACCAATCGCGATTGCCTGCTTGCGACTTTTAACTTTTCCGCCCTTTCCGCCCTTGCCGCTGCGTGCCTTGCCGCGCTTGAAATCGTGCATTTCCTTCTCAACATCTTTCGAAGCACCGGGTGAATATTTTCTGGCCATATCCAGTCCTCCTTTTGCCGATGACCATTAACGTTTGACGCCTGGGGAAGTTTCCGATCGCATCGTTGGCATGCAGACGAGCCAGCGGCTCTCGGTGCCGACTATTCGGATCGAGCTTTTAGGGCGCGCAGCCAAGCCTGATATGCAAAGATGGTGGTGCTGTTGGAGAGGATTGAACTCTCGACCTCCCCCTTACCAAGGGGGTGCTCTACCACTGAGCTACAACAGCACGAGCGGGCTTATGCCTGCGATCGTTAAGGATATCAAGTCTGCATGGGAAAACCAGGGTGATGCAAATGAGCAAAGCGGAAAGCAGATCTGAACGCGAGAGACGGCTGGCCCGAGCGCTCAGAGACAATGTTAAGCGGCGCAAGGAGCAAGGGCGGAAGCGGCAGGCGTCCGAAGTCCATGAAGCAGCGGAGGGCGTTAAGAAAACCCATCAATGATGATAGTGTGGAGAGGGTTGCCCCCAAACGGCCTTATGTGCTTGTTACAGACGCCGGGCACGAAAACCCGCCCTTCAAGAGACTCGATCAACCCACAGGCTTCCTCATGGATCGCATCAGCATTCGCGGCGGCAAGATACTGAACGGCAGTATCCAGATCAGCGGCGCCAAGAATGCCGCCCTGCCCTTGATGATCGCCAGCCTGCTTACGGCCAAAACCCTCATCTTAAGAAATGTTCCCCGCTTAGCGGACGTCAATCTGTTGCTGCGCATCCTGCGCAACCATGGCGTCGACATGATGGTCGAAGGCAAGCGGGCGAAACAGGATGAGAGCGTCGGCGAGACGATCCATCTCTCCGCGCGATCAATCGTAGATACAACGGCACCTTACGAGCTCGTATCGCGCATGCGGGCAAGTTTCTGGGTGCTCGGGCCGCTTCTGGCGCGGTGCAGCGAAGCGAAGGTTTCACTTCCCGGCGGCTGCGCGATCGGAACACGGCCTGTCGATCTGCATCTCATGGCTCTCGAACAACTCGGCGCCAATATCGAGATCGAGGGCGGCTATGTCGTGGCACGCGCGCCGAAAGGGCTAAGGGGAAATCGCATTGTGTTTCCGAAGGTCTCGGTCGGAGCGACGCATAATGCGCTAATGGCCAGCACGCTCGCTCGGGGCGAGACGATCATCGAAAACGCTGCCCGCGAGCCGGAGATCAGCGATGTCGCCGAATGTCTCAACAAAATGGGCGCGCGGGTTTCGGGCATCGGTAGTTCGACCCTGCAGATCCAGGGGGTGGAAGAGCTTGGCGGTGCAGATCACATGGTCCTCGCCGACCGTATCGAAACCGGCACCTATGCAATGGCGGCGGCGATAACAGGCGGCGACGTGCTGCTCAAGGGGGCGCGCGCCGATCATCTCGACGCGATGCTGCTCGCGCTGCGACAGGCCGGTGTCAAGGTC
>DATFOT010000002.1:0-8301 GCA_035265265.1 Aestuariivirgaceae bacterium
ATCCTTGTCCTTGGCGGCGCCCGCTCCGGCAAGAGCCGCCATGCGGAGGATCTCGCCCTCAGGCATCGGGGGGAGCGCATCTATATCGCGACGGCGGAAGCGGGAGATGAGGAAATGCAGCGGCGCATTGCCGATCATCGGCGGCAGCGCGGCAGAGAATGGCACACGCTCGAGGAGCCGATTGAACTGACGAACGCGTTGCAGTGCACGTGCGGCGAGAGCAGGCTCGTCCTCGTCGACTGCATTACTCTGTGGCTCAGCAATTTAATGATGCTGGAGAGGGATGTCGGCGGGGAGATCGACCGGCTGTGCATGATGCTACCCCGTCTCGAGGGCACCGTCATTTTCGTATCGAATGAGGTCGGCCTCGGCATCGTGCCCGAGAACGCACTTGCCCGGCGCTTTCGCGACGAAGCGGGCTTCGCCAATCAGCGCCTCGCGGCGGCGTGTGATGAGGTCGTGGTCATGGTCGCGGGGCTGGCGCTCAAGCTCAAGGGGTGAGTCGAGCCGTGTGTAGCGAAACATGCCCCAAGTCCCGCCGTTTCGTCGTATAGAGCACCTGCAATCCGTTTTCGGCAGTATAATCAGGATGCTTCGATCGACAGAAAACTACGCCGTGCACGAGGTAAGTATGGCCCTAAAAACGTTATTGCCTTTTCTGGAATGTCCTCACCGATGCGGTCCCCTCAGTTGGAGCGCAGCAAAACTTGAATGCGGGCGCGGACATATTTTCCCCATTGCAGATGGGGTCACACCGATCCTCCTTACGGAAGACCTCGCCGACAGCCGCACCATCCGTGAAACTCTTTCCTGGGCTAAGCACCGGACCGCCGAAGTTCATTCTGAACAGGGCATCCATCCTCACGTGCAGAAAAGCATCGCGGAAACCAACGGCCGTCTCTACCTCGGCGCTATCGACCGGTTGAGCCGCTATCCAATCCCGCAACTGCGTCTACCCGAATCCAATGGTCATCTCTTGGACATAGGTTGCAATTGGGGAAGGTGGTGCGTAGCTGCCGAAATGAAAGGATACAAGGCTGTGGGGATTGATCCCAACATCCATGCGCTTAGGGCGGCGAGAGCAGTTTCCGCGGAACTCGGGGTCTTTCCAAATTTTGTTTGCGCCGACGCGCGTCGGCTGCCATTCGCAGCGCAGTCGTTCGACGTAGTCTTCAGCTACTCTGTTATTCAGCATTTTTCAAAGGATGACGCGAGATCGATTCTACGTGAGATATCCAGGGTCCTACGGCCCGGGGGAAAAAGCTTGATTCAGATGGCCAATAAGTTCGGTCCCGTGTCCTTCGTGCACCAGGCTCGCAGACAATTTGGAGAAGGATCGAGTTTCGATGTTCGATATTGGTCGCCGAGTGAACTCCAAAGGACATTCGACCAACACATCGGCCCGTCCATAGTTGGCGTGGACGGCTTTTTCGGTCTTGGTATTCAGCCAACCGACATCGATATTGTCTCGCCGCTAGGCAGGTTGGTGATCAAGTCATCCGAATTTCTTCGAAAGACAGGTCGCTTCAAGCAGTTTGCGGACAGCCTCTATATAACGAGCGTCAAGTCATCTTGACCGTTACATCCGCTACCCCCGAGGCTTACGACTTGTTCAAGGGCTGAACATCGCGCCGAGCGCGACGAGAACGGTGAACAGATTGAGCGTTCGCGCCTGCAGCTTCAAACCATCGCGAATATGCGCGGCGCTAAGGACTTCGCTGCCGCCGCCGATCCAAGGGAGATCGACTTTCACTCCGCCATAAAACCGCGGACCCCCCAGCCGCACCCGGAGCGCGCCGGCCAGCGCCGCCTCGGGCCAGCCGGCATTCGGCGAAAAATGCCGCTTGGCATCACGCATCATGATCTCGAATGCGTCGGCCCCGCGCGACGGGCTGGTCAGGGAGGCCGCGCCGGCTATGAGGAATCCGGCGAGACGCGAGCAGGGAAGATTGACCAGATCGTCGATGCGTGCCGATGCCCACCCGAAATGCAGATAACGCTCGGTCTTATGTCCGATCATGCTGTCGGCGGTGTTGATGGCTTTGTAAAGGGCGATGCCGGGAAGGCCGAGGAGAATGAGCCAGAAGGCCGGCGCCACGATGGCATCTGAAGTATTTTCGGCGAGGCTTTCGAGCGCCGCCCTGGCTACGCCACTTTCGTCCAGGGCTTCGGGATCGCGGCCCACGATATGGCTTATCGCGGCATGGCCGCTGGCAAGTCCCTTGTCCAGCCCATCGGCCACCGCTGCCACGTAACGGCGCAGGTCAGCCTGGGCAAGGAGAGATGTCGCAAGCAGCGCCTCGACGATCCAGCCACCCTTCACTTGGCGAAGGGCCAAAGCTGCAGGCACGGTAATCGCGGCGACGATCACGAGGAGCAGCAGGAGAGCAAGGCCTCCTTTCAAGCGCCCGCTCCATTTCCTTGACGGCCCGCGATTGAGTCTCGAATCGAGCCTTGAGATGATGTGACCCATCCATTCGACCGGATGGCCGATCCCGCGCAGCAGGAATGCCGGATAGCCGAGAAAGCGCTCGACGATAAGCGCCAGAAAAGCGACTGCCCAATTGATCGAGAAAACCATCGCTCAGAGGTGAAGCGGCGATGCAAGGTCGAGCAGGCGGTCAAGCGGAATATTCTGCTCCAGATGGCTCGCAAGCGAATTCAGCGTCTCGTCGACGAGGGACTGATATGAGATGCCGCCGGCACTGCCGTCGCGCAGAGCTTGCAGATAGGCACTGCGGAAGGTGTCGCTGCTGAAGCAACCATGAAGATACGTGCCTTCCACGCGTCCATCGGGAGAGCGTGCGCCGTCGGGCTCGCTGCCGATGAGAGCGAAAGGCCTGGCGCAGTCGGCGCCTTCGGTCCTTCCGAGGTGAATCTCATAGCCTTTGATTTCAGTGTCGGACAGAACGTGCCGGGCATCGATCAGCGCAAGCTGTTTCTTCGCGGCCAAAATCGTTTCAACATCGAGCAGGCCCAGGCCTTCGGCGGTCGAGGGCGGACCCTCAAGGCCATCGGGGTCGTGAACAGCCCGGCCGAGCATCTGGTAGCCGCCGCAAATGCCCAGCACGTGACCGCCGCGGCGCAAATGCGCCCGAAGATCGATATCCCAGCCCTGAATTTTGATGAACATGAGATCGGAGATGGTCGATTTGGAGCCGGGCAGGATTACCAGCCTGGCATCTGCCGGAATCGGCTCGTTCGCCTGGACAAAGGTGAGCGTGACGCCGGGTTCGAGCCGCAGCGGATCCAGATCGTCGAAATTGGCGATGCGCGGCAAGCGCAGTACGGCGATCTTCAGCATGCCGCCGCCCTGCTCGACGGTCTCCTCGAGTGCCAGCGCGTCCTCGGCAGGCAGGCGTCGCGCCGCGGCAAAGTGCGGGATGACGCCAAGCACCCGGCTGCGCGTGAGCTTCTCGATCATTCGCTGGCCTTCCTTGAACAATGCCGCGTCGCCGTGGAAATTGTTGATGAGAACGGCCTTGAGGCGGAGCGCATCCTTGCGTGAGAGCACCTTGAAGGTGCCGACAACACTGGCGATCACGCCGCCGCGGTGAATATCGCCGATGAGTATGACGTCGATATCGGCTGCCTCGGCAAAGCCCATATTGGCAATGTCGCCGTGGCGGAGGTTTATTTCGGCTGGCGAACCGGCGCCCTCCACGATCACGAGATCGGTCCCTTGAGAAACACGATGAAAACTCTCCATGACCTTGGGCAGGAACTCGAGCCTCCTGTCCATATATTCTTGAGCCTTGAGAGTAGCGTAAATCCTGCCCTGCACGACGATCTGCGCTCCGATAGTGCTTTCCGGCTTCAGCAGGACGGGGTTCATATGGACGCTCGGCGCGGTGCGCGCGGCCACCGCCTGAAGAGCCTGGGCGCGGCCAATTTCCCCGCCATCGATCGTGACAGCGGCATTGTTCGACATGTTCTGAGGCTTGAAGGGCCGAACCTTTAGTCCACGGTTGGCAAAGGCGCGCGCGAGACCGGCAGCGATCAGCGATTTGCCGACGTTGGAGCCGGTGCCCTGAAGCATGATGGCGCGGGTCAAAGCGAGCCGTCCTCCCGGTCGATCACATGGGCATAGGAGCCCATGATCCGGCCATTTCTGAGACCGGCCGGTCCGATCAAGCCGCCCGAGGCATCGTGCATGGTGAACAGATGGTCGCCACGCACCTGCTCAGCGAGCGTGGAGTAATGAAATTCATGCCCGCGCAATTTCAAAGGGAAGGGCAGGGGACTCTTGTGTTTCAGCCGGCGATAGCCCAGCGACAGCGTGCGGGCGGCAAAGCTCGTCGCATGTGGAAGAAGTGCTGCCATCGGGTGGGACTTGCCCTTGGCATCGACCAGATAGCGCCCGAGAACCATAAAGCCGCCGCACTCCCCGTAGATCAGTGCGCCCCGAGCGGCAGCATGGCTGAGCCCATCGAGAAATCGCGAATTGGCGGCAAGCCTGGCGGCGTGAAGCTCGGGGTAGCCCCCCGGCAGAAAGACGGCATCGGCAGCAGGAGAGGGCGGCTTGTCCGCAAGGGGCGAGAAGAACCGCAGTTCTGCCCCCTGTGCTCGCCAGGATGCCAGGATGTGTTCATATGAAAATCCAAAGGCAGCGTCATTGGCGACCGCGATGCGCTGTCCCAAAGGGGGTAGAAATTTCGGCAGGGTTGGCTGCAGCTCAAGGGGCTTGGCTATCGTCTTGAGCTTGCCGAGGTCGATCGCGGAACTGGCGACTTCGGCTGCATGAGCGATGAAGTTCTCAAGCCCTTTGAGCTCTTGCGCCTGCTGAAGGCCGAGGTGGCGGGATGGAATTTCAAGCCCGGACAGCCGCGGCAGCGCGCCGACAACAAGGCCTTTAGGAAGGGCCGCCGCCAGGAGGCAGCGATGCCGCTCGCTGCCGATGCGGTTGAGAATGACGCCGGCCACGTTGACGCCTTTGCGGAAGGTCGAGAAGCCATGCACCAGCGCGGCTATCGACTGTGACTGGTGGCTCGCATCGACAACCAGAATGACCGGCAGGCCAAGGTGCTTCGCTACATCGGCTGTCGAGCCCTTGCCCTTCTCGGGACCATCGAACAATCCCATCACGCCTTCAATCACCAGAAAGTCGGCTTCTTCCTCCTGGGCCGCAAGGAGGGCCGTGACCAATGAGGGGCGCATGGCCCAGAGATCGATATTAAGACACGGCCGGCCCGTCGCGGCTTCAAGAAAGCGAGGATCGATGTAATCGGGGCCGATCTTCACCGCGGATGCGCGCAGGCCGCTGTTCTTCAGGGCACGCAACAGGGCAAGGGTGATCAGCGTCTTCCCGGAACCGGATGAAGGCGCGGCGACGATAATGGCGTCAGCCAATCCTGTTCTCCCGAAGTGCCTTGCAATACCAGTCGAGCGCCTCGCGCCGCTCAGAGGTCTGGCCAACCACCACAATCGCGGGTGTGGGGGGCGAAAAAGCGGCGAGGAAGCCGGAGATATCGCCAAGCCGGGTCTGATGGAGCTCTTGATGCGGCAGCGTGGCGTTGGAGATGATGGTTACCTCGTCTTGCGGGCTGCGGCCGCCGGCCATCAACTCAGCAGCGATTTCAGCCAGATGTTTCACGGCCATATACATCACGATCACCGGCGAGGCCGTTGCGATTGCGGGCCAATCGACATTCGCCGGCAGCGCGCCCGTGGCATCGTGCCCGGTAAGAAAGATCACGGAGTGATTCACATCGCGGTGGGTGGCAGGGATGCCGGCATAGGCCAGGCCGCCGATACCGGCGGAGATTCCAGGAACGATGCGGAATGGTATGCCTGCCTTGGCGATCTGAACCGCTTCTTCTCCGCCGCGTCCGAAAATTAGTGGATCGCCGCCCTTAAGGCGCAGGACGCGTCTGCCGATTTGGGCGAGCTCGATCAAGCGGTGGGAGATATCGCGCTGCTTTGGAGAGGGCTTGCCGCCCCGCTTGCCGGCAAATTCGATCTGGGCGCCAGGCCGGGCCCAGCGCAGAACGTCGGGATTGACCAGCGCATCGTAAATGATCGTGTCGCAGTTCTGCAGCGCATGATAGGCGAGCAGAGACATGAGCCCTGGCGCTCCGGGTCCCGCGCCGACCAGCCAAATGCTTCCGGCTTCGAACGGGGGAAATGGCTCATGGTCAAGACGGGCAAATCCCGCAATGCCGACCTCGCTGTCAAGCCGTCCGGAGGTGGCCTGTTTCGATGCATATGCCAAGTTTGAATCCAAAATTGTTGCCGCGTCGGCCACTTGGACTATACAAGTCCGCCATGGTCAACTCCATTCCGAAGCCGCCTGGCCCATTACGTCGCGGATGGACGACAGGCGCTTGCGCAGCGGCGGCAACCAAGGCGGCGTTCACGGCATTGGTGACGGGAAAACCACCACCGAGCGTGGAAATAACACTCCCCCGCGGGGAACGCGTTACGTTTCAGATCGCGTCTTGCATGCTCGCCGAGAATTCCGCCCAGGCCGGTGTGATCAAGGACGCCGGCGATGATCCAGACGTCACTCATGGCGCGCTGATCCTCGCGACAGTGACCCTGAATGGCGAGGGCATTCGCTTCAGGGCGGGGCCGGGTGTCGGCATGGTGACGAAGCCCGGCCTTGCCGTGCCGCCAGGCGAACCGGCCATCAATCCCGTTCCGCGTCAAATGATGAGTGCCGTCATTGAGGAAATGGCCGGAGCGGCCGGAATCCCCGCCAATGCAGAAATCGAAATCTCGATCCCGGGAGGCGAGGCGCTTGCCCTGGAGACATGGAACGGCAGGCTTGGCATCGTCGGTGGACTGTCGATCCTCGGAACGACGGGTATCGTGCAGCCGTTCTCATGCTCGGCGTGGATTCATTCAATACACCGCGGCATCGACGTGGCACGCGCCACGGGTCTCAGCCATGTTGCCGGATCGACGGGCTCGACCTCGGAGGAAGCTGTCAAAAAGCTCTATGACCTGCCGCTCGGCGCGCTCATCGACATGGGAGACTTTGCCGGCGGGATGCTCAAATACCTGCGAAACCATCCGGTGCCGCGCGTCACGGTGGCTGGCGGATTCGGGAAGATCACGAAGCTTGCTCAGGGCGCGCTCGATCTCCATTCAGGACGCAGCCAGGTCGATTTCCATTGGCTCGCCGGGCTCATGCCGGAGCACGTCCGAGACCAGACGCGGCGCGCCAACACCGCTCAGGAAGTCGAGGAGCTCGCACGCAGCATCGGGTTCGACCTTGGCAAGCGTGTCGCAAAGGCGGCGCTGGGAACGGTGCGCGAAACTCTGAAGGGTGCTCCGCTCGACGCTGACGTGCTGATCGTCGGCCGCGACGGCAAGATCATCGGCCGTGCCTAGCCGTATTCTCATACTCGGCGGAACCGGCGAAGCCCGTGAGCTGGCGCTTCTGTTGATGAACAAAGGCCATGAGGTGATCACCTCGCTGGCAGGGCGAACCACCGGCCCGCTGCTTCCGGCAGGACGCGTGAGAATCGGCGGGTTCGGCGGCCCGGAGGGTCTTGCACGATTCATCCTCGGGGAATCGATCGACGTTATTGCCGATGCCGCGCATCCGTTCGCTGCGCAGATCTCCGCCCATGGCTATGGGGCTGCACAGAGCTGTGGCGTCCGCTATGTCAGGCTTGAGCGGCCCGCCTGGCAGGCAGAGGACGGCGACCATTGGACCTCGGTGAAAGACACGCGCCAGGCGGCAGCCATGATTCCCCGCGACGCGCGTGTGCTGCTCACGATCGGAAGGAAAGGAACTTCGCCGTTTGTCGGGCGGCAGGACCTCTCCGGAGTGATCCGGATGATCGAGCCGCCCGAAGATCCGCCGCCGGTTGGCTGGACGCTGCTGCTGGCTCGTCCGCCGTTCACGGCAGGGCAGGAGAGGGCGCTCATGCGCGCGCATGACATCACGGTGCTGGTGACCAAGAACGCAGGGGGTGTAAAAATGAGGAGCAAGCTTCAGGCCGCGCGTGAACTTAAGATAAGCGTCGTCATGATCGAGCGGCCGCCAAAACCACCAGCCGAGACGGCACCGACGCCGGAGGCATTGGTGAAGATCATCCCCTCAGGTCGTCATGGCCGGACTTGATGCGGCCATCTCGGGCCAGCGGCAGATGTGCGGATCACCTTCAACCCGAGGCTATCAGCCGGCGAAAGGATTTTCTATTTGTGTAAATGCATTTCGGTGGTCTACGCACGCGCGGTTTTCCGGTTCCGCAAAAGGTGCTCGTGCTGTGCATCATAGAGAGCGGAATCGCGAAACTTCTCTTCTGCAAAAACCTGGCCGACGAGGATCAATGCGGTCCTGGTCAGCTT
>DATFOT010000003.1:0-3727 GCA_035265265.1 Aestuariivirgaceae bacterium
ATACGCGCCCGCCGTCGGCCTTTATGAACCAGGTGTGATCGGGCGCGTTGCCGCCTTCCTGGCGATCGCCGCTGCTTCCTTGCTGGCGGGGACCTCGTTCTTTCGCGGCAGCCTTCGGCTCAAGCTTCGCTTCCCGCTCATTCTCGCGCTCGGCTTGTTTTCCGCGGGGCATCTTTTGGGCGGCGGCAGCCTGGCGAGCCTCATGCTGTTCGGCGCCATGCTCGTCCTCGCCATTGCCCTCATTGCCCTTAATATCCATGCAGCTCGCCGGCCCGAGCCGGAGCTTCGGCCCGGTCATGATCTTCTGTCGCTGCTCTCCGGACTTGCGCTGTTTGCCGCCATGGCACAGCTTCATCCTGTGATCACCGGTGTGCCGGTGCTTACGCTTTCCCGCTGACTGTGAGTGAGCCGATGTCCGCACATAAATCATCCCCGCGTGTGACAGCCCCCGAAATCCGGGCTCGCAAGGGCGGCGAGCCGATCGTCGCCCTGACCTCCTACCATGCCCATACCGCTGCCATAGCCGACCGCTATGTGGATTTCATTCTGGTTGGCGATTCTCTCGGCATGGTGATGCACGGCTTCGAGACCACCCTGCCGGTGCCCCTCGATCTGATGATCATGCATGGCCGCGCCGTGATGCGCGGCGCCAAACATGCGCTCGTGGTCGTCGACATGCCCTTCGGCTCCTATGAGGAAAGCCCGTCCCAGGCCTTTCACAATGCCGCGCGCGTCATCAAGGAAACCCAGTGCGGCGCGGTAAAGATCGAGGGTGGCACGCGCATGGCCGGCACCATTCGCTTCCTCGCCGACCGCGGCATTCCGGTGATGGCCCATATCGGGCTCACCCCTCAATACATAAACATGTTCGGCGGCTTCAAGACTCAAGGGCGCAGCCGCGATCAGTGGAAACCGATCGAGGATGACGCCGTGGCCGTCGCCGAAGCCGGGGCGTTTGCCGTCGTGCTCGAGGCCATTGCCGAGCCGCTCGCGGCAAAAATCACCGGCGCGGTGAGGATACCCACGATCGGCATCGGCGCCTCTGCCAAATGCGACGGCCAGATACTCGTGATGGAGGATATGCTCGGCCTTTCTCCGCGCGTACCGAAATTCGTCAAGGAGTTCGGCACCGTCGGCAAGGCGATCGAAAAGGCGATTGCCGCCTATGCCGATGAGGTTCGCTCCCGCGCCTTTCCCGCCAAGGACAATACTTACGACGTCATGGATTGAGCCATGCCGCTGAGCCGCCGCGCGATTCTCGCCGGGGCTCTCTCAAGCATCGTAGCGCCAGGTGCCGCCTGTGCACGGGATGGCTTCATCGAATTGCGTGCGCGGAAGCTGCGCGCATCTTTGCCTGGCATCTTATCGCGGCCCGCCGAGCTCTGGACTTTCAACGGGAAGGTTCCGGGTCCCGTGCTTCGCGCCCGCCAAGGCGTGGAATTCAAGCTGCGGCTTGTCAACGAGCTGGACGAGCCGCTCGCGCTCCACTGGCATGGGGTTCGGCTTGCAAACGCGGTCGATGGGACATGGCTGACAGGACTGCCGGTGGCGCCGGGCCGCAGCTTCGATTTCGTCTTCACCCCGCCCGATGCCGGAACCTTCTGGTATCGCACCACCACCGACACCTCACGCCAGCGAGAGCGCGGCCTCTCCGGCATGTTCATTGTCGAGGAGCCAGATGCGCTCGAAAGCATCCTCGATGTTCCGCTCCTTATCGATGATTGGGCTCTCGATGCATCGGCCGCATTCGACGAAGCCTCTTTCGGAAATGCGCTCATTGCGGCAGGCGAGGGCAGGCTCGGCCATGTCATCACCGTCGATGGGGAACTGCAGAGAATGCTTTCACTTCCCGCAAGTCGCCGCTTCCTTCGCCTGCGCCTGCTGAATGCGGCAAATGCGCGTTTCCTCAAGCTTCGACTTCAAGGCGGCGAGGCGCATATCGTTGCCCAGGACGGTCAGCCCTTCGAACCCGTGCTCCTGCGCGGTGAGCCTGTCGAACTCGCTCCGGGCCAGCGTCTGGACCTCCTGTTGCCTCCCTCCGCACTGTTTTTCTCTATGGCGGCCGTGCTCGACGGCAGGAGCATCGAGATCGCTCGGATCACCCTGAAGGACACCCCGCGGGGTGAACGCCCTTCCATGCCGCGCCTCTTTCCCAATCCGCTGCCGAGCTATTTCAACTATGCCGCCTTGCGCGAAGCATCCTTCACCATCCAAGGGGGCAGGGGCGGCGGTCTGACCGAAGCGAAGCTCGATGGTCGGCTGCGGTCCGCTGCCGCCCTTGCAGCCCAGGGTCTTTTCTGGGCCGTGAACGGAAATGCCGGCCCTTCAGAGCAGCCGCTCCTCTCTGTTCCCAGGGGATCGACGGTCGCAATCACCATCGACAATATTACCCGCTTTCCCCACGCCCTGCATCTTCACGGCCATGCGGCGCGGCTTATCGAGCGCGCCGGGCGGCAGGTCGTGGACTCGCCCTGGCGGGATACCTTTGTTGCTCGGCCTCTGGAACCGGCGAAGATTCTGTTCATCGCCGACAATCCCGGCCGCTGGCTTTTTGCCAGCACCGTGGCCGAGCATTTCGATTCGGGCCTTCAGGCGTGGTTCGAAGTGGTCTGATCTTGTTTACCGCCTTGAATCGACGCTGATTCATGCCTTGGGGCTTTTGCGATCCCCTGGTAGTCTCGGACGGTCTTCGGGGAGAGCATCACCATGTCGATCACACGTCGGGATTTCCTGGCCGCCGCCGCTGCTGTAGCGGCCGGCAGCTGGTCGGATGCCGCTCATTCTGCTGTCGGCAAGATGAGCAAGGCTGCGCTTACCTATTTCGCCGGTATGACCGAGGACAATGGTTACGTCTACCGGCGTACGAATTGGAAGAAGATCGATAACCAATGGCGCCGCCAGCTTGTCGAATACAAGAGCCGCGAGCCGCAGGGCACTGTGGTAGTCGATACCGAGCACCATTTTCTCTATTTGATTTTCGAAAATCAGACGGCCCTGCGCTATGGCGTTGGGGTGGGGCGCGATGGTTTCCGCTGGTTTGGCCGCGCCCGCATCGACCGCAAGGCGCTGTGGCCGCGCTGGGTCCCCCCGCCGGAAATGCGCCAGCGCCAGCCTGAGCTGCCGGAGTTCATGGATGCCGGTCCTGACAATCCGCTCGGCCCCCGCGCCTTGTATCTCTATCGCGGCGGGCAGGATCTGGGCTACCGCCTGCACGGCACGCTGGAGCCGTGGTCCATCGGCTCGAACGTGTCCTCCGGCTGCATCCGCATGTTCTCCGAAGATATCGTCGACCTTTATCAGCGCTGCCCGCTCGGCACGCGCGTCCTGGTTCTAAAGCATTTAGGGGCGCCGGTGATCAACGAAGCGGCACCGGTCGACACGCAATAATCCCGGCTTGCCGAGGCCGGGGAGGGGAGGCTTGCAATGAACAAGGCAACAGGGCTGGTTTCGCTTGTGGCACTGGCGTTGCTGCTCGCGTCCTGTGCATCCACTGGAACAGGCGGGATCACGCGGTCCAGTCAGGCGCCCTCCGAGGCGACCAATGCGCCCGTGGAAGGCGGCGTGAACGTCCAGAGCGGCAGCGAGGAGGAGTTCATCGTCAATGTCGGGCGCCGCACCTTCTTTGCGGAAGGGTCGGCCACGCTCGACGATACCGCGCGCGTGACCCTCGACAAGCAAGCCTTGTGGCTGAACGACCATCCGCAGTGGAAGGTGAAGCTTCAGGGCT
>DATFOT010000004.1:0-6362 GCA_035265265.1 Aestuariivirgaceae bacterium
TTGCCGCTTGCGAAATCATAACACTTTTTCCCGAAGGAACCTCGAGCGATGGCAATCGCGTTCTGCCCTTCCGCAGCGCGCTTATGGGCGCAGCCGAGATGGAGGTGAATGGCACGCCAGTTTCTGTTCAGCCGGTGACGATCGCCTACACTGGCATTCACGGCATTCCCATCGGCCGCGTGCGTCGGCCGATCTTCGCCTGGTATGGCGATATGCAGCTGCTTTCGCATCTTCTGGGCGTCGGACGCGTGGGACCTTTCGAGGCGAGGGTAACCTTTCACCGCGAGACGACTGTTCGCGAACAGGGAGGTCGCAAGCAGCTGTCTTCCTACTGCGAAGGGGTGATCAGAGCGGGCCTCATCGAAGCGATAACCGGCAGGCAGCCGGTGGTTCCCAACCTCGAGAAAACGCGCTAAGAGAGCCCCGGCAATGAGCGTGGAACCCAGCAAAAAGGTCTACATCAAGACCTATGGTTGTCAGATGAACGTCTATGACAGCCAGCGCATGAGCGATGTGCTCGTGCCGCTCGGGTATGTCGGCACGGATGATCCTCACGACGCGGATCTCGTCATCCTCAACACTTGTCACATCCGCGAAAAGGCGGCTGAGAAAGTCTACTCTGAGCTGGGTCGCCTGCGTCGGTTGAAAGAGCTAAAAGCCGGCAGCGGAAGTCATCTGACCATCGCCGTTGCTGGCTGTGTGGCCCAAGCCGAAGGCGAGGAGATTATCCGCCGGGCGCCCGCTGTCGATATCGTCTTCGGTCCCCAGAGCTATCATCGCCTGCCACGCCTTCTCGAAAGCCTCGCTGAGAACAACCGCGGCGTCGTCGAAACTGATTTTCCCGCTGAGGAAAAATATAGCCATCTGCCTGCTGCCTCTCCGGAGAAAACGATCGCGCGTGGCGTCACCGCTTTCGTGACGGTTCAGGAGGGCTGCGATAAATTTTGCACTTTTTGTGTCGTCCCCTATACGCGCGGTTCGGAATTCTCCCGCCCCGTCGCCGATATAGAGAACGAAGTGCGCCGTCTCGCTGGCGCCGGCGTCCGCGAGGTCACGCTGCTGGGCCAGAACGTCAACGCCTACCGCGGCCTCGCGCCTTTGGGCGGCCTCTGTGATCTTGCGGGGCTCCTTGCCCATCTGGCGCTTCTCCCTGGCATTGAAAGGCTGAGATACACAACCAGCCATCCGCGCGACATGGACGACATGTTGATCGCGGCTCATGCCACAAATCCGAAGCTCATGCCCTATTTGCATCTGCCGGCGCAATCGGGCTCAAGCCGTATCCTCAGGGCGATGAACCGTCAGTACACGGCCGAGGACTACATTTTGCTTATCGAGCGCATAAGAGCCGCGCGCCCCGATATCGCTCTTTCATCGGATTTCATCGTGGGTTTTCCCGGCGAGACCGATGCCGACTTCGAAAACACGCTCGATTTGGTGCGGAACGTCGGTTACGCTCAGGCGTTTTCGTTCAAATATTCTCCGCGCCCCGGCACGCCGGCCGCTGAACTGCCGCAGGTGCCGGGCGAGCTAAAGGCAGAACGCTTGGCGATGCTTCAGTCACTTTTGATCCAGCAGCAGGCCGCTTTCAACCGATCCTGCATTGGCCGCAAGCTGCCGGTTCTGCTCGATCGGGCCGGGCGCCATCCCGGCCAGCTTGTCGGCCGCTCGCCCTATCTTCAAGCAGTTCATCTTTCAGCCGCAAAAGCGAGTTTTGGCGATATCATAGATGTCGTTATCGACGATATTGGATCGAACAGTCTTTCAGCGCATAGTGCAGGGCGAAGTGACTGATTCCCGCTCGAACAGGAACCCTGAAGGCAAGCTTAATGTTCTTAACCCGCGGAAAATGACGGGTGATCTCGCAAAGTTGAATTTGAAGCACGACCTTGCAGACGGTTTGACGCTTACCTTCGACGACAATCGCCTGCTTTCTCTGCTGTTCGGCGAACACGACGAGCATCTCGCGCTGATCGAGAGCCGTCTAGGCGTCGAAATTACCCCGCGCGGCAATCGCGTTGCAATACGCGGCCCCGAGCCCGCATGCCATGCCGCGGCGCAGGTGCTTGACCGATTATACAGCTTCGCCCGTAAGGATCAGGATATCACGCCGGGCGACGTGGAGGGCGCCATCCGCATGGTTCGCAGCGACGAAGCCCGCGCCGCCGGCGATGCGGCTATCCGCACCAAGCGCAGGCTTGTCACGGCCCGCACGCCTGTCCAGAAGATTTACATGGAGGCATTGCTGACCAGTGATCTTGTGCTGGGTACCGGCCCGGCAGGAACGGGCAAGACATATCTGGCCGTTGCCGCTGCCGCCGCGGCGCTCACTGCCGGGGAGGTGGATCGCATCATTTTGTCGCGTCCAGCCGTGGAAGCGGGTGAGCGTTTGGGCTTTCTTCCCGGGGACATGAAAGAGAAGGTCGATCCCTACCTTCGTCCCCTCTATGACGCGCTGTACGATGTCTTGCCCGCGCACACCGTATCGCGCGGGATGGTCGATGGTACCATCGAAATCGCGCCGCTCGCTTTCATGCGTGGCCGTACCCTGCGGGATGCCTTCGTCATTCTGGACGAAGCACAGAACACCACCCCTTTACAAATGAAGATGTTCTTGACCCGGCTCGGCGAAGGCAGCCGCATGGCGGTGACCGGCGATCCCTCGCAGGTTGATCTGCCGCATGGCGTCATTTCCGGACTTGCTCAGGCTGCTGCAATCCTCAAAGGTGTGGAAGGCGTGGCGCATGTTGCTTTTACCGAGGCCGACATTATTCGCCACCCTTTGGTGAGCCGCATCGTCACTGCCTATGACAAAGCTCAGAAGCGCGCTCGGCGGTCGACTTCCGCAAGCGAGTGATGGCGATTTCAGTGACGATCGACCGCAAAGCTTGGAAAGAAACGCCTGCCTTGGATCGTAACGCCCGTGCCGCAGCGCGGGCCGCTCTTGCCGTGGCAGGACTTGATCCGAGACGCTGCGATCTCTCGATCGCTTTCGCTGATGATGCAGCTGTAGCATGTTTGAATCGCCGGTGGCGCCCGACCGACAAGCCGACCAATGTTTTGTCTTTTCCGGCAGCCGCAGGGCCTTTGGGCGGTCGGCGTTTCCTCGGCGATATCGTGCTCGCTGCCGGTGTGGTAGCTGCCGAGTCCCTAGCGCAGGGCAAGAAATTATCCGGACATGTTTCACATCTTGTCGTGCATGCGGTGCTTCATTTGCTCGGGCACGATCATGAGAAACCCGCTGAAGCTCGCAAGATGGAGCAGATGGAGATAAGAGCCCTGGCAATGCTCGGGATTGCCGATCCTTATCATGTCAATTGATTTGAAAGGCGGCCGAGCTGAGTGATGGCAAAAGATTCCAAATCCGGTGAAACGCCCGTTACGCCCCAGTCGTCCGTTGATTCCGCACCTGACCCGTCGGACGGAATTTGGTTGAGGTTCCGTACCTGGCTCGGGCTCGCTGCGCCTGCGGCCCTGGAGCCTCGCAGAAAAACCGAAGTACAAAGCGAGAGCGCCCAGGCCGAAGCTCGCTCGATGATGGTCAATCTGCTCGAATTCGCCAGCATGCGCGTCGACGACGTAATGGTGCCGCGGGTCGACATTGTGGCTATTGATGAAAGCGCATCGCTTTACTCCCTCATGCAGAGGTTCGCCGAGGCAAGCCATTCTCGCCTGCCGGTTTACCGCGAAACCCTCGATGATCTGATCGGCATGGTACATATCAAGGATCTGGTGTCCTTGATGATCAAAAGCTCTGCCCAGAAAAAGCGCCGCCGGGCCGCCAAGGCCGCCGAACAGGAGGCGGCCCCCGCCCCGGAGAAGATCATCCTCAAGTCCGCCGACTTAGGCAGGACTGTGAAGCAGGCTGGCATTGTGCGCGACCTGCTGTTCGTGCCGCCCTCCATGCCCGTCTCCGACCTTCTGGTGAAGATGCAGGCAACGCATCTCCACATGGCAATCGTCGTTGACGAATATGGCGGCACGGATGGTCTTGTCACGATCGAGGACCTCGTCGAGGTGATTGTCGGCGATATCGCCGATGAGCACGACACCGGTGAAGAGCAGATGATCCGCGATCTCGGCAAGGGCGTCTATGTCGCCGATGCCAGAGTCTCGATCGAGGAGGTCGAATCGCTTCTCGGCCGCTCGCTGCTGCCCGAGGAACAGCAGGAAGAAGCAGATACGCTGGGCGGACTCATCTTTGCCATGCTCGGTCGGGTTCCGGTTCGCGGCGAGCTTGTCCGCCATCCGAGCGGCGTTGAATTTGAAGTTGCCGAATCCGACCCCCGGCGGGTGAAGAAAATTCGCATTCACACCACATCAGGCAACGGCGCCACAGCCGGTGAAACGGGAGCCCGTCCCTGAATATTGCTGCGATAAATGCTCTTGCGCAGAGCTTTGCCATCCTATGGGGCTGGCGACGCTTGGCCGCTGCATTTGGTTTTGGCGTTTTGGCCGCTGCTTCGATGCAGCCCTTGCTGTTCTGGCCGGTACTTCTGGTCTCGATTCCGGTGCTGATATGGCTGCTGGACGGAATTGCAGCCGAGCGCAGCGCCCTCTCCGCAAGGGCTTTGCGAGCTTTCCTCACCGGCTGGAGTTTTGGTTTCGGTTATTTCCTCGCCTCGCTCTATTGGATAGGCCAAGCCTTTTTGGTCGATGCGGCAACCTATGCCTGGATGATGCCCATTGCAGTGGCTGGCTTGCCGGCCGGCATGGCGCTCTATTTGGGCGTGGCGGCGGGGTTGTCCATACTGGTCTGGACGCCTGGTCTGCGCCGACTTTTACTTTTTGCCGCCCTCCTTTCACTGGCAGAATGGCTGCGCGGGCATCTCTTCACCGGCTTTCCCTGGAATTCCTTTGGTTACGCCGCCGAAGCCATCGACGGCATCGCGCAATTGGCAGCCTTCCTCGGCATCTGGGGCCTCACCTTCCTGGTGATCCTATGGTCGTCGCTGCCTGCCCTTCTCGGCGAAGAACGTCTGTCGCTTGCTCAGAGAATGCTCGCCATTGCGATCGCCTTATCGCCACTGCCCCTATGGGTAATCGGCATCGCGCGCCTCGATAATGTCGGCCCGTCCGTTGGCCCGCCTGTGATGGTGAGAATTGTTCAGCCCAACGTGCCGCAAAGCGACAAATGGCGAAGCGAAAATGCTTCACGCATGTTCTCCGATCTCCTCGCCATGAGCAGCGGACGATCTGCCGTCGGCACCGCAGATACATCTGTGCCGGCCTATGTTATCTGGCCTGAATCATCCTTGCCGTTCCTGATCGACGAACAGCCGGCTGCAATGAAGGAGATTGCCGCGGCCCTCGGCGATCAAACCGTTCTTTTGATGGGCTCCCTGCGGCGTTCACCGTTGAAGGCGGCTTTGAGCCGGGCGCGTGTCTATAACAGCCTCTTCGTGATCGGCGGCGGCGAGATTCGCGCTGTCTATGACAAGGCTCATCTCGTGCCTTATGGGGAATACCTTCCTCTCGAGGATTGGCTCGAACCCCTGGGTTTCCGGCGGCTCGTTACGATTCCTGGCAGCTTCACGCCAGGAGCAGGACCGGCAACCCTGCCTTTGGGCAGCACCCCGGCCGTTTCCCCGCTCATTTGCTATGAAGCGATCTTTCCGGGGCGGGTCGCCAGCGCGCGCGACCGGCCGGGATGGTTGCTCAACATCACCAATGATGGCTGGTTCGGGCAAAGCAGCGGCCCCTATCAGCATCTAGCCCAGGCGCGGTTTCGCTCGATCGAGGAAGGACTTCCCCTTCTCAGGGCAGCCAACACCGGCATCTCCGCGGTGATCGATGCCCATGGCCGGATCATCCAGCAATTGCCTCTGGGCAGGAAAGGTGTGATCGACTCGATTCTTCCCCCGGCGATTCCCGCTCCCCCCTACGCCAAAATCGGGGATTTGGGCTTTTTACTGATGGTGGTCGCAGCCGCTGCCATGGGCCTCGCTCCGGCCTTCCGCCGGCGCGCTGCAGCTCGAATCTGAGCGGTTTTTCTATGTAAATCAGGTTAACCATAAGAGCTGCTCAATTCTGGTGCAAATTAATCACCAGCAATTACTAAGCTTTATTAGAATTTTAGTTTGCTTTGAAATGGTAAAGTGTATTACTTGTTCCGATACTCGGTATGGGGGAACCGCAGGACAGCAAATGTTAAAAGTATTCTGGCGGGGGCTGGAAACTGAGGATCATATGGCAAAACGCAACGCCAACCCAATCGATGTTCATGTCGGCAATCGGGTGCGCATGCGCCGCATGCTTATTGGGATGAGCCAGGAGAAGCTCGGCGATCAGCTAGGGCTCACCTTTCAGCAGGTGCAAAAATACGAAAAAGGGTCGAATCGCGTTAGTGCCAGCCGCCTGTT
>DATFOT010000005.1:0-3657 GCA_035265265.1 Aestuariivirgaceae bacterium
TAATCGACCATCTGCACGACAACCCTCAGGACAGCCGTCTTGTGCGCCGCTTGCTTGCAACTGTCGCCACGGCCTCCGATGCTCTTGCGGAGCAACAAGTTCTCATCGAGCAACTGGACCAGAGTAGCGATGGCGAGCAAGGCTTATAGGAAGCATCGTGAAATCGTCGCCGGCGATCAAAGGGGCGCTGCCTGTGCGGCGACACTACTGCCGCTGCCCAGCTATCATGCGATGGTGGCCGAGAAGCTGCCGTGGATCGAGATAGCCGATAACCTCCCGCGTTATCTGCACGGCAAACGCAACGCGAGCCCCGTCAGCTAGGGGCCGCGAGCATCCGCGGAGCATACGAACAGGGTTTCGAAGCGAAAGCAGCGTTAGAGGCACGGGACCTCTCTTGTTGCCTCGGCGCTCATGCGTTTCTTGCTCGGCGCAGGTGCTTCGACCTATGGTCTTGTCCTAGCCGAATCAGGAAGGACCTTTAGAGATGCGCTTCAACCTAAATCGCCCGAGCAACGCCATATTTCTCATTTCCGTCGTGCTTGCGTTGCTTTCCCTGATCGGCGCACTGGCCAATGTGCCGATGCTGAGCAGTAATGCCTTTCTGATTCTGGCAATTGCCTATGTGGTGCTGGTGATCGGCAATCTTGTGAAGGGAGCGTAAGCGGCTTTTGGCCGGACAGGAGTCGAAATTCGGCAGGGAACGTAGTATTTTGTGGGAAACCACCAAACGGGAGGACCCCAATGAAAACCTTTATGGTCGAGCGCAGCCTCAAGGGTATCAGCATGGAGCAGCTTGGTAGTGCACAGAAGGCCGCTATCGACAAGGCCGGCCAAATGACAAAAGCAGGAACGCCTATCAATTATCTCCATTCCACCTTTGTGCCTGATGACGGTCGGTGTATGTGCATGTTTCAGGCAAATGAGGCCAGGGACGTCGAGAAGCTCAATCGCGAGTGCAATATTCCATTCGACAAAGTTACGGAGGCAGCGCATTTACCGCCCGGCAAATAAAAGAACCTCAAGGCCGCTCCTGATTGGGCGCGGTTAACTTAAGCCTTTGATTTATTGGTGAGCCCGGATGGGATCGAACCATCGACCCTCTGATTAAAAGTCAG
The DNA here is from genome assembly GCA_035265265.1 of Aestuariivirgaceae bacterium. GTDB lineage: Bacteria > Pseudomonadota > Alphaproteobacteria > Rhizobiales > Aestuariivirgaceae > DATBLQ01. The sequence continues at coordinate 1,116 of DATFOT010000005.1, forward strand.
ATGCTCTGCCACTGAGCTACGGGCCCGACCCATTTGGGATCAAGCGCGGCGGACCATAGGGGCTAAGGGCACGCGCGGTCAATAGTGCGAGGACAATAGGCTGTTACTGCGCCACCGCGGACACGAAGTCACTGCCACTGAACGGCCGAGGCTTGCAGAACACCACCTGGGTCGTGATTTTCCTGCAATGCGCGGCGGCCAGCGCCTCGGAATCGAAGGGCCCTGCAATCAGGAGAAACACAGGTTTGCCGCTCTCCTCTTTCGCTTCATCGACCCTGGGCTTGAGTTTGCTTAGGGCGCCGGGATGATTTCGCTGCAACAGAGCCCATCCGCGTTCGGCCATGGTTCGGTCCGCAAATGAGGCAAGATGGATTCCGTATGCCCCGCCTTCGGCAGCGGTTTTGCCCGGCTCGACTGTAACCGATGTCAGCAGCAATTCGGCGCTGGGAGCCATCGCCTGGGGCAGGTTGCCAGCCTCCGCGCTCGGTGCCACCGGCTGCGGGAGGTTGCCGGGCTCTGCTTTTTCGGCGCTGCGGTCGCTGGCCGGCGCAGGCAGTTCCGCCGAAGCCTGCTGGAGGCTGACCGGCGCCGGCACCGCGGAGGGCGGAACTGCTGCCGCAACATCGGGATTTTCAGCGGCGGCAGGTTCGACATCCGCGGACTCCGGCGGCGTGTCGATTGCGGCGGGTTCCAGCGGGGCTGATTCCGCTGCTGATTCCGCCGGCGCCTCGGCAGTAGCCAATTTTTCCAAAAGCGCGGATTTCTCTGCTCGTTCGTGATCGAGCTCGGCTTTCAGCTGGTCGATCTGCTTCGCAAGCGTCTCCTGTGCAACGCTGGGCGATTCATTCTTTTCCGCGGGCATCCAGGCCGCCTGCACGACACCGACGACTGCGAGCAGCATGCCCCCCAGTAACACGCCTCTGGCCAATTTCGACGCTCGGACGCTGCGGCCATTATCCCATTTTGGATCTTCGGAAATGGAAGATTCGGAACTGGCCGGACGCTGGCGGGCGGCGGTGCTTGTACCGGTTTCCCGCCTGTAGGGCGTCAGCGCCTGCCTGGTCGGCCCTGCGATTGCCCTGCGGTCGTTGAAACCATCGGGGCCTGCCGACTTGCTGTAAGCCATTTGTGTCCTCGATCGGTTAGGGATTAGCCAAAGCCACCGCAATTTTGCCCAGAGGATGCTTTTTTACATCGAATTCAGGTAAAACTGCGGAAACCGCTTAAAAAAGATTAGCCGTCTTTCACCCGAAGACCGGACGTTCCGGCGGTTAATATGATACGGCAAGTACATGGCAAACTTGATGAATCGACCCGACGACGCCAAGATTAACCCAGATCCACCCTTCGCCGCCGTCATCCTCGCCGCAGGATTGGGCAGGCGCATGAGATCGAGCCTGCCGAAAGTCATGCACCGCGCCGCGGGCCGGACCCTGATCGGCCATGTCTTGTCCACGCTATCGGCTATTGGCCCGTCATCGGCGATCGTCGTAGTGGGTCCTGGCGAGGATGCTGTTTTAGAGGAAACACGGCGCTACATGCCCGATGCACTGGCAGTCACTCAGTCGGAACGCAAGGGCACCGGCCATGCTGCACTGACGGCGGCTCCTATGCTGGAGGCATTCACCGGCAAAGTTCTCATTCTCTTTGGCGATTGTCCGAATGTCAGCCCGCATGCGCTGCGCGGGCTGCTTGATCAGGTGACCGCCAAGACGCCTTTGGCGGTGCTCGGTTTCAGGGCAGCCGATCCTCATGGTTATGGCCGGCTCATTCAGGACAGCGACGGCAATTTGATCGACATCAGGGAGGAACTTGACGCTTCGGAGAGCGAACGCAGGATCGAGCTGTGCAACTCGGGTATTATGGTCCTGGAGGCGAACCTGATGCACAAATTGCTCGCCAGGCTCGACAACCGCAATGCCAGGGGCGAATACTACCTCACCGATCTCGTTCCGCTGGCGCGCAAGGCTGGGGCGCAAATCGCCTTTGCGGTCTGTCCCGAGGCCGAAGTGGCGGGCGTCAACACCCGCGCGCAGCTTGCCGAGATAGAACTGGCCATGCAGAAGGCGCTGCGGTCACGCGCCATGGACGGCGGCGCGACGCTTACCTCACCCGAAACAGTGTTCCTTTCCGCCGATACCAAACTCGGCAGGGACGTTGTAATCGAGCCGAATGTCGTAATCGGCCCGGCTGTCGAAATTGCCGATGAAGTCACGATTCGAAGCTTCTGCCATCTGGAAGGTGCAAGCATCGCCCGCGGCGCGGTCGTTGGGCCCTTTGCCAGATTGAGGCCGGGGGCCCGCATAGGTGAGCATGCGCATATCGGCAACTTCGTCGAAATCAAAAACGCCTCCGTGGAAAGCGGCGCCAAAATCAATCACCTGTCTTATGTAGGTGATGCCCGTGTCGGTGAGAAAGCAAATATCGGCGCAGGTACCATCACCTGCAATTATGACGGTATTGCCAAATACTTTACCGATATTGGCGCAGGTGCTTTCATCGGCTCCAACTCCGCGCTGGTTGCGCCGGTGAAAATCGGCGA
>DATFOT010000006.1:0-3063 GCA_035265265.1 Aestuariivirgaceae bacterium
AATCCGCAAGAAGCTGCGGCCCAAGGTTCAGATCGTTTTTCAGAACCCCTACAGTTCGCTCAATCCCCGCCAGAAAATCGGCGAGACCCTCGAAGAGCCTCTTCTCGTCAACACCGGTCTTGCCAAGAAGGAAAGGCGTGAAAGGGCTCAGGCCATGCTTGCCAATGTCGGCCTAAGGCCCGAACATTACGACCGCTATCCCCATATGTTTTCCGGCGGCCAGCGTCAGCGCATTGCCATCGCGCGCGCCCTGATGCTCGAGCCGCAGATACTCGTGCTCGATGAACCGGTCTCGGCGCTCGATGTGTCCATTCAGGCGCAGGTTCTCAACCTTCTGACCGACATCATCGACAGGCTGGATCTCGCCTATCTCTTTATCAGCCACGACCTCTCCGTCGTTCGCCACATCGCCGATGAGGTGATGGTCATGTATCTCGGCAAGGCGGTCGAACATGGCCCGCGCGATGAAATCTTTTCCGCCCCCCGTCATCCCTATACGCGGGCTCTCCTCTCGGCCACGCCCATTCCCGATCCGGCGCGGAAGAAGGAACGCATCGTGTTGAAAGGCGAACTGCCCTCCCCGCTCGATCCGCCCTCGGGCTGCCCCTTTCATCCGCGCTGTCCGCTGGCTTTCGAACGTTGCCCGCGTGAAATGCCCCTGCTGCTGCCCGCCGGCAAGTCGCTTGTTGCCTGCCATGCGGTCGAAGAGCAGGAAAAATCGGCGAACCCCGTCCGCGGCGACAAGGCCGCCTGAGCGTCGAAACAACGGAGCCCCTCATGCATGGCCGCGCAGACCTGTCCACCGGCGAAGCCATTGTCGAACTCCTGGAATCCTATGGGGTCAAACTGATTTTCGGAATTCCCGGCGTTCACAATGTCGAAATGTACCGTGCTCTCCCGCGCTCGGGCATTACCCACATTCTCACTAGGCACGAGCAGGGTGCGGGCTTCATGGCCGATGGCTATGCCCGTGCGACAGGCAGGCCGGGCGTCTGCTTCACCATAACCGGGCCCGGCCTGTTGAATATCCTGACCCCCCTCGGCCAGGCCTGGTCGGATTCGAGCCCGGTTTATGTAATTTCATCCGCGCTCGATATCGCCGACAGCGCGCAAGGTCGGGGCCGCCTGCATGAGATGCAGAACCAGCGGCAGGCGGCAGCAAGCATCACCAGCCGCAGTGTCACCGCCTATGCGCCTAAGGATGTTCAGGACGCCGTGGCTGCAGCCTTTGCCGGCTTCGCCGCTGCACGGCCGCGCCCTGCCTATCTTGAGCTGCCGCTCGATCTCCTGAAATTGCCTGCAGGCGATGGCTGGACGTCGCGCACCCTGCCGTCGCGCGCCTTGCCGCGGCCCGATGATATTGCGAGGGCAGCGAAGCTGCTTGCCGGCGCGACCCGGCCGGTTCTCATTCTGGGCGGCGGTGCCGCTGACGCCGGCACGCCGGCGCGAAACATCGCCGAAGCCCTGGGCGCTGTCGTTCTCACCACCATCGCAGGCAAAGGCATTATTCCCGCCAGTCACCCGCTCTGCTTGGGCGCCCGAATGGCTCAAGCACCCGCAAAGAAGCTGCTTCGCGAGGCCGATGTCGTCCTTGCTGCCGGCACCGAGATTTCCGAAACCGATCTGTGGGAAGCGGCAATCGAAATCCCAGGCAAGATCATTCGCATCGACCTTGATCCAGAAAACTTGCTGCGTCCCTACCCGAGCCATATTCCCATTCTGGCCGATGCCGCCGCGGCGCTGGCAGCTCTGGCCGCTGGCCTGCCGAAGGTCGATACAAGGCAGCGCCGCAGCGAAGCCGAGAAATTTATTTCCGACTATCTTGGCCGCGAGCCGGATGCCGACGATGAATTGCGTAAGCTTCTGCGCAAGGTTCTCGCTGCTATTCGCGCCGCGCTGCCAAGTGATACCGTTATTGCCTCCGACATGACGCAGATCGCCTATGCGGCCAATGAGATTTTCGACATCGAGCTGCCGCGCAGCTGGATTCATCCCGTGGGATTTGGCACGCTTGGCTTCGCCCTCCCGGCCGCGATTGGCGCCAAGGCTGCGCTTCCCGACCGTCCCGTGGCCGCCATGATGGGCGACTACGGCTTTCAGTACACTCTTAATGAACTCGGAACCGCCGTTGAGCTCAAACAAGGATTGCCCATTTTGCTGTGGAACAACGACGCCCTCGGCCAGATCCGCGATGACATGGTCATGAAAGGCATCCAGCCGAATGCCGTCACCCTTCGCAATCCGGATTTCCAGGCGCTTGCCCGAGCCTATGGCTGTGGCGCAGAACTGCCGCGCTCGCTTGATGGTCTGCGCGCCGCGATTGCCAAGGCCCTCAAAGCCGGCACCCCGACCCTGATCGAGATGCGCCCGGCGATGGTGCGAGGCTGAGGTCATGGCCAAAGCGGTAATTTTCGACGTTGATGGCGTTTTGCTGCATCTCTCGCCAGCCGAGGAAGATGGGTTCTTCGAACCCTTCCGCGAAGTCTACGGGCTGACCAGCCTTTCTCGCGACTGGAACGCCTATAAAATCCGCAACGATCTCCATATCGTGCAGGAGATAATCGAAACCAGCTTTGGCCGCGCGGCAACCACTGAGGACGTTGAAGCCTGGCGCCGGCGTTATCTTGAAATCATTCGGGATTGGATGCGGCGCGGCGTATTTGCCGTCGAGCCCGTCACCGGCGCTCTCGATCTCCTCCACGATCTCGGCAGATGTGGCACGCTTATCGGCATTGCCACCGCAAACATCATCGATGCGGCGCGAATGCGTCTCGAAGCCGCAAGCATTTGGCCCCATATTCGCCATTGGGCGGGTGCCGAGAGCGGCGGCCCAAAAAAGCAAATCCTCGGCAGGCTGATATCCGAGCTCGGCGTGTCTCGCCGCGATGTCATTTACATTGGCGACAATTTGAATGATTTCGAAGCAGGCCGTGAGCATGCCGGCCATTTTATCGGATTTTCGTCCTCTGCCCGGCAGCGGCAGTTGCTAAAGGAGGAGGGCGTCGCTCTGCTGGCCGGTGATCACGGCGAAACACGGCTGCTTCTGGAGCGCCTGCTCTCGGT
>DATFOT010000007.1:0-3317 GCA_035265265.1 Aestuariivirgaceae bacterium
GGGCGAGCTCGGCTGGGAGTTGCACATGCCGATCGCCGCTCTGGGCGATGTCTTCGACGAGCTCATGGAAAAGGGCAAAACCCAAGGCGTAAGGCCCGTCGGTTACCGTGCCCTGGAGTCTCTGCGGCTGGAGAAATTCTATCGCGCCTGGGGCTCCGACATCACCCCCAACGACAACCCGTTCGAGGCGGGACTGGGATGGGCGGTGAAGCTGAAGAGCGACACGCAGTTCCTCGGCCGTGCCGCCATGGAGAAGCAAGCCAACACCCTGCTGAACAAACGCCTCGCCTGTTTCGTCTGCGATGATCCCTCGATCGTCCTCCTCGGCCGCGAGACCGTTCTTCGCGACGGCGTGCAGGTCGGCTACCTCACGAGCGGGGGCTTCGGTTACACGATCGGCAAGCCGATCGGCTATGGCTACATTCGCAAAGCCGATGGTCTGACCGAGGATTATGTCCGCGCCGGAAACTATGAGCTGGTCGTTGCCCAGGATCGCGTCACCTGCAGCGTTGCGCTGAAACCGCTTTATGATCCCGCGAATGGCCGCGTGCGAGCCTGACATGGCTTTTCGCGCCGACCGTCACGTGCATATTCTTATCATCGGTGGCGGCGCCATCGGCACTTCGCTCGCCTATCATCTGGCCCGGCTGGGCGCGAAGGATGTTCTCCTCGTTGAAAAGGCGCAGCTCACCCATGGCTGCACATGGCATGCGGCGGGCCTCGTCGGCCAGCTCAGGGGCAAGCGCAACCTGACCCGTCTGATGCAGAATTCCGTCGCGGTCTTCGACCGGCTCGAGCAGGAAACCGGCCAGGCGATCGATTGGCACAAGGTGGGCTCGCTCCGGCTGGCTTCTTCGCCCGAGCGCTGGAGCGAGATACGCCGCTCCATGACCCAGGCCACGAGCTTCGGCGTGGAATGCCACCCCTTGTCGGCCGGCGAGGCGAAGCGTCACTTTCCCTATATCGCCGCTGAAGGCATCGAGGGTGCTGCCTTCATCCCCGGTGATGGCTATGTGGATCCCTATGCCCTCACCATGGCCTATGCGAAGGGTGCCCGCCGCGGCGGCGTGCGGGTCGAAGAGGGCGTCTGCGTCGAGAATATCGCAGTCGAAGGCCGCCGGGCTCTCGGCGTCGTCACCAATGCCGGTGCCATCGGCTGCGATATTCTCGTCAATTGTGCCGGTCTCTGGGCCAAGCGCGTCGGGGCGATGGCAGGTGTGCCGCTGGCTGCCGGAGTCGTCGAGCACCAATATTTCCTCACCGAGAAGAAGCTCGATTTCGACACATCGCTGACGACGCTCCGCGATCCCGACCGAAACTTCTATCTGAAGCCGGATACCGCCGCCTTTGCCATCGGCGGCTGGGAGGAGGGTACACGCGGCTGCTGGAACGGCATGCCGCCGCTCGAATTCGGCCGTGAGCTGTTCCCGCCGAACATGGAACGCCTCGAGCTATTTGCGCTTCCTGCGGCGGAACGGCTGCCGGTGCTCAACGAGCTCGGCATCCGCACCGTCATCAACGGGCCGATTCCGGTGTCGGCCGATGGCGAGCCGATCATGGGGCTCGCTCCGGGGCTCGACAATTTCTACCTCGCCTGCGGTTTCACCGCCGGTATCGCCGCATCGGGCGGAGCTGGCGAGGCCATGGCGAATTGGATCATGCATGGCGAGCCCGGCATGGACCTCTGGCCCTTCGACGTCCGCCGCTTCGGCCCGCTTCATGCCCAGCCGCGCTACCTCGAGGCGCGTGCGGTCGAGGCATATGGCGCCTATTACAAGATCCACTGGCCGGCCGAGGAACACCGCTCTGCGCGCGGGCTCCGCCGCAGCGCGCTCTATGATCATCTGCGCCGAGCCGGCGCCGTTCATGGCTCGAAATTCGGTTGGGAGCGTCCGAACTGGTTTGCCGCGCAAGGTGAAACCGCCGAGGACCGCGCGAGCTTTGAGAAAAAGCCCAATTGGTTCGATGCCGTGGCGGCCGAGCATCGCGCCATCCGTGAGCGTGTCGCCCTCATCGACCAGTCGTCCTTCGCCAAATTCGAAATCAGCGGCTTAGGCGCGCTCGCCGCGATGAACCGCATTGCCGCCAATGATCTCGGCGGCCCCCCAGGCAAGGCCATCTACACCCAGCTCTGCAATGAAAAAGGCGGCATCGAAGCCGATGTCACCATCATCCATCTCAGCGACGAGCTTCTGTATCTGATCACCGGCTCAGGCTTCGGCATCCGCGACAGCGCCTGGGTCAGCCGCCATCTGCCGCAAGACGGCAGCGTTGCGATCAGCGATGTGACCACGCGCTTTGCGACCATAAATCTCTGCGGACCGCGCGCCCGTGACGTGCTTAAGTGCGTGACCGGCGATGATGTCGCCAACGAAGCCTTTCCCTTCCTGGCGGCGCGCCCGATCGCTTTGGGCTTCGCGACCGCAATGGCCGTGCGCATCGGCTATGTCGGTGAACTGGGGTATGAGCTTTATATGCCGCATGAGTTCGCCGCGCATGTCTATGAGGCGCTATGGCAGGCAGGCGAGGCCCATGGCATCGCGAACGCCGGCTACCGCGCCATCGACAGCTGCCGCATGGAAAAGGGCTACCTCTATTGGTCGGGCGACCTAACCCCGGACTACAATCCTTATGAGGCCGGACTGGGTTTCGCTGTCGCTCTCGGCAAGGGTGATTTCATCGGCCGCGATGCCCTTAAGAAAATCAGCGAGCGCGGCATAACACGCAAGCTCTGTTCCCTCACCGTCGAAGGCTTCGCGCCCTTTCACGGCGGCGAGGCGGTGTTCCAAGACGGCCGCCTCGCGGGCTTCACCGCCAGCGCCAATTATGGTCACACGCTCGGGCATTCGATTGCCTTCGCCTATCTCCCCGCCGAGATTGCCTCGGCAAATTCATTCGAGATCGAGGCGTTCGGGGCGCGCTATCCTGCTGAGCGCGGACCGCGCTGCCTCTATGATCCGAAGATGGAACGGCTCAGATCTTGAGGGCATGATGGAACACAGCGACACCAGCATGGCGCAGGACGCGCTGCGGTCCATTCCGCTTTTTGCCGGTCGCGACCTGCAGAAGGCCAAAATTTCACGCCTCGGCGGCCTTACCAATCTCGTGTTCCGCCTCGACCTCGATGGGCGATCCTATTGCCTTCGCGTTCCCGGCAAGGGCACGGAGGAATATATAAACCGCGCGAACGAAGAACGCGCCGCCCGCGGGGCCGCGCGCGCGGGCGTTAGCCCGGATGTTCTCTATTTCGATTCCCGGACCGGCCTGATGGTGACGGTTTTTCTGGGCGATACCGTCACCATGTCTCCGCAGCATTT
>DATFOT010000008.1:0-6923 GCA_035265265.1 Aestuariivirgaceae bacterium
TCTCGAATACTCGTTCTGCATCAACTCACGTTCCTATGAACGAACCTCCAAATCCATCCAGCTTTCGAAGCAATGATTGTTCGCGAGAGACATGACACCGATCGTCGCCCGGCATCCTATGCCTCGCTCCGGTCCGAAAATCTCGGCAAACAAATCGGTAAGTCCGCTGGAAATCAGATTGGGAGCGGTGAACCCCGGGGCACAGACGACGAAATTGAGCGTGCGTACCAGCGCGGCCACTCTGTCGAGGTCGCCGATCGCTTGCTTGATGCCAGCCAGGCAATTGATGCCGGTCTGGCGCGCCGCCTCATAGGCCTGTTCCACCGTGACCTCCGCACCCACGCGACCGGGATGAAGCGGCTTTCCGCCGGGCAGGTCTGGAACATGGCCGGAAAGAACGAGCAGGTTTCCCATGCGGTGAAAAGGTTTCATTTTCCCATATTGCTGGCCGTAGTACTTCTCCGCCGTGCCCAGATTGGACTGCCATTTGCCGAGATCGGGCAGCTCGACTCCCATGGACTGGAGTTTCTTTTCTATCTCCATATCACCCTCCTTTTTTAGAAATCCCTCGATCGGCTGAACTACTGGCCGCTCAGATGTTTTCGGTTCGTCCAACCATAGCGGCCGGCAACGCGAATCTTTTGCCAATTTCCGACAGCATAAGGAAGAAAGGCGATGCCGCAGTCATGCCGCCCAAGGCTGTGCACAACGCGCGACTGTGCAGAAGGAAATGCCCGAAGGTTGAGCCGATCCCCTGGTGCAACGTTCGTGACGCAATAGCGGGCCGGAGAGACCATCGCAAGGTAACGGCGATGAGCCCATCCCAGCGAATGTCCGTCCTCGACCGGGCACCATTGACCCGTGCACCGGTCATTGACCCGAATTCCGCAAGCATCATGCCGCTTGCGCGAAACGATCGCCGCGCCGGCATTCGGGCGGTCCCGCATGTTGAGAACATCCCCCGCACGCACGTTGACGACGCAATGCTCCTCTTCCGGTACGACTGGATCGGCGCTTGCGGTTGTCACCAGGGCGAAGAGGATCAGGGCCGCTGGCCCGAGCGAAGAAACAAATGCTGCGGGCATCTTCCCCTTCTCCCTCTCGCCTGGCCGCGAAGCCGGTTATTGGCTGGCGCTCGCAACTTCGAACGATCGCGACATTCGCGTGACGATTCCATCGAATTTTCGCTTCATCGCGCGCGGATAGGTAACATCGAGAATGCAAGCTACCCGCCGGTCGTCGGAAACCACTACCTTCGTGTAGAAGATGTTTCCGTTTCGATAGCCGGACAAGACGAGAAACTCGTTTTTGGTGCGCTCATAAACAATTTTGCCCGGCATGCTCGAGCCCAGATATTTGCGTTTGATTTCTGCAGGTGTCCAGCCGGCAGAGTTGGTTGTGCCCAGGATCCTGAAATAAATGTTTTCATCCGAACTCGAGAAACGTCTTGGCTCATCGGGGCGCGCGGCATCCGCTGCAAAAATGGTGGCGGGATACTCGAGCTCGCAGCCATGCTCTACGTCGTCATAGACGCGCCATTCATCTTGAGCCTTTGCGGGAGACGCGCAAAGCAATGCCAAACCGGCCAACCCTACAGTGGATATGCCACATCTCATGGCAAGCAATCCTTCCACCATCATCAGAGGCTAAACTTCCATCCATGCAGGGGGTTCCGGAGGCTCTGCTAAGCACTGCGCCTCAATAATGGCCTATCGTGCCGAGCAGCCTCTCATGCGCTTGGCGGAGTATCGGATCTTGTTCGGCGGCGGCGATCCGGCTGATTTGCGCTCTCAAATCATTCCGCTCGTCGGATGACAATACAGGGGCGATGCTCGGATAATGCCTCTCCAGCGCCTCGGCGAGCGACAGGATCTGTTCTCTCGAGAAAATACCGTCCGGCGAAAGCGCCTCGATGACCCCATGCAAAGCGGTCCTGCACGCGGAGGAACAGTCCGGGCGCGGGCTTTCGAGCCCCACTGCATTGCCCATCACGTAGAGCGTGAAGGCCTGGACGCGCGCAAGCTCCTCTTGCAGCGGTTCTCCCACAAAAACCGCATAGTTATAAGCTCCGCGGATCTCACCCATGGTCGCTAGAATTATGGCAACGTTTCGCCGCTTCTCCTCTGCCGTCGAGGGGCTGGAGAGGATCTGGGATATATTTTCCTGGTCGACGATGCGATCGAAAATCTTGGCCGTGGACTCCGTCCGCAGATGCGGCAGCGCTCGATTGCCGTTAACATGTGCAAAATAGAAGTCGACGTAATTGCGCGCCGACCACGGCTGATTAGCAGGAGGGAAATGCTCGGCCTGGTCGGCAAGGCCGGTCCCGGCGAGGCCGGCGAAGCCTAGCCAACCGAGGCAGGCGATCACGATAATGGCGGGTCTTCTCCAACCCATGGATGCCTCCATCGGCTGATTATACCCCCTTGCATGGGCGCAGGAAAAGTACCTGCGCCATAGTCTTCGTTGATCGAAATAGCGAAATGGCCCAGTTTTGCGGACCATCGCCGGCTGTAAGGATTTGCCTCTTGTGGAAGTACACTCTGATTCTCATTCACCGCGGTCCCGAGTACGAACGCGATTTCACCGAAATCGTCCGGAAAGTAGTGGATATTGAGCCGACCATACAGGTATTTTTCTCTTCGGTGCAGGCCAAGGTCAGGCTGCCTGCCGAGGTTTGGGAGCGGCCAACGCTCGTTGTTTCCCTCAATGAAAAATTTGCTCTGCCGATCAAACGCGGCACGGTTCTTCGGAGCTCTGAAATTTCCAAGCTGGGCCAGGCAAAACGCGCGCGCGAAGGGGGAATTTCGGTGCCGCCGATCCTGCCATTTGAATTCGGCATGAAACTTGATCCCATCGTCTTCGGACCCCTCGTGATCCTGAAACCGATGACGTTCACGTCGCAGGGAAAGGTCCATCTATTCAGAAGAACGCGTGCAGAAACAATCCGTCCGGCTGATTTCCCCCCCGATCACTTCATTCACCGGGACCGTCGCGGTTATCTCGTGCAGAAATTCGTAGATACGGGCGTTTACCCGTCATGGAACCGGGTGATGACTTTCTTAGGGCAACCGATTTACGCCGTGAATGGATCGCTCACGGTCCCTCGTCCTCCATTGGACTCATCTGATCAGATTCTCGAAAACGCGACGATTGCGATCCAGGGGGGCTCACGTCAAAGGGAGTGGCGCGTCGATGACGACGTGATGTCTCTGGCTAAGAGGGTTGGTCAGGTTTTCTCTGAAGTTCCACTTTTAGCAACCGATATACTCAGAGATGCCCAAAGCGGGAAACTGCACTTCCTCGAGTGCAATCCAGGCGGTAACACCTGGCATTTCTCGTCTGATCAGCCAGGCGGAATAAATCTCCGTCTCCAACTGGGGGAGGCCGATAAGCACGGCAGGAAAAAGGCCCTGGAACTTGGCCGCCGGCGCATGATCGACCAGTTCGGCGCATTCGACGTGATTGCCGAAGCGCTGGTGGAAAAGACCAGACAGGCGGCTTCCTGAGGGTGTGCTTTATACAAATGCAAAAAGCCCCGAAGAAATTCTTCGGGGCTTTTTAACCGTTCAGACGACACTAGAACAGGAAGTTGACACCTGCCTTCAGCGTATGGAACTTGGTATCGACATCGATTTCCAGATCGCCACCAAATATATCATCACTGAAGAGGTTCTGGTCGCCAAGATCGATGTAGAGATATTCGGCTTTGAAGGTCCAGTTATCGGTAATCTTGTATTCGGCACCTGCGCCGGCCGTCCAGCCCCACTGCGTGTCTGATGTCGAGTCCTCAAAATGGAGGTTCGGTCCACCACAACATTGGCCCCACTCAGCGCTTATGTCGTAACCGGACTCGACTTTGCCAAATGCGGCACCGCCAGTTCCATAAAGCATAAATCCCGGAGTAAGAAGAAATCCTAGTCTGCCCCGGATGGTTCCAAACCAATTGAGTTCCGATCCGGCTTCGAGGCTGGCACTTGCTCCGCCGATGAAGCTGGTGTCTGCATTTGCTTCAAAGTCGCCCTCGAGGTTCGTCCAAGATGCGTCGGCCTCTATGCCGAGGACGAGACTGTTCATCTGCCAGTTAAAGCCGATTTGCCCGCCGGCGAACAGGCCGCTCGAGTCGAGCTCGAATTCGCCGTCAACGAAGTCTTCTCCATTGTCCCAGGAGAACGGGTATTCAAAGTCACCCCCGGCCACCCCAAAATGGGCACCGAGATAGAAACCTGTCCAATCGGAAACCACCTCGGGTTCAGGCTCAACAGCGATGTCGGCAGCGCTGACGGCGCCGGCGAACGCGAATGCTGCTGCAATTGTTGAAACCGCAAGTAACGCCTTAATCCTGAGACCGGATACTCCAGCAACAGACCGCGTCATAATGTTCACTCCCCTGCATGGCGAACGTTGATTGCAAAACTCTCGTTTTTTAAGAGAGGCGAGTCCATTACTTTTCGGAGCTTTGGCACCCAGTGAAGCCCTTTTCCGAGGAAAGTTGCTCAAATACAACAAGGGTCCAGATTAAGCAACGCGGCTCCATCTCTAAACCATTGAGGACAAAGCAAATTATCAAAAGCAGCGATTCGCTGATTAACGCGAAAAACATCACCCTTTGGCGCTCTTCGCGCAGTCTGGCAACAGGAGTGACATGAGGTCTTTAGGGATTGTTAACGAGTTTGGGCAATCGGAGAACGGGTGATTCGCAAGGGCACGCTCTGCCGCTCATCCCGCCAGGAACGTCCGTGCCGCCATCACCAAGGTACTCACGCCGATCGGCAACGCATCTTCATCGATCTGAAATTTCGGGTGGTGCAGCGGATAGGCCGCTCCCTTGGCTTCGTTGCGCACGCCGAGACGGAAATAGACGGCCGGCCTGATCTCACTGTAGAAGCCGAAATCATCCGCAGCACTCCACCCGCCGAGGCGTTGGACGTTGCCTTCGCCGATAATTTCCCTCGCCGACCTTTCGATGAGTTCCACCATCTCGGCATCATTGGTAACCGGCGGCTCACCTATCACGAACCGAATGGTTGCAGCACCCCCATGCAGCCGCGCGACACCTTCGGTAATTTCCCTTATCCTGGCATGCGCATGGGAGCGGACATCGCCGTTGCTGGAACGGACGGTTCCTTTCATGTGGACCCGATCGGCAATGATGTTATAGGCGTCCCCTCCCGAAAACCCCGTCACCGAGATAATGAGATTAGCCAGCGCGTCGGTTTCGCGCGAAACGATCTTCTGCAATTCCGCAACGATCGCGCAGCCGATCGCGATCGCATCGATGCCTTCGTGAGGTTTGGCCGCATGTGCCGATGAACCTTTCACTTCGATGTCGAAAATATCGCAAGCGAGCGTATAGCTTCCCGGCGCCACGGCAATCTTGCCGACCTCGAGATAGGGATCGACATGAATGCCGACAGCGGCATCAACATCTTCCAGGAGCCCGGCCGCGATTATGCGGCGTCCGCCGAGCGGCTCGGCCTCTTCCGCCGGTTGGAAGATGAGGCGCACCGTTCCGCGAAATCCTTCTCGCTCCTGGTGAAGTTTTGCCGCCGCTGAAAGCACCATCGCCGTATGCGCATCATGGCCGCACGCATGCATGACGCCAGGCCTCGCCGAGCTGAAATCGAGCCCCGTTTCTTCCGCAATCGGCAGCGCGTCGATGTCGGCCCGAATGGCGATTTTTCTGTTGGATGGCCCGGCCGTTCCCACCACATCGACGACAATGCCGGTTCCAGCCACCTCGCGGATATCAGTGAGCCCCATGTCGGCCAGTTCATCGCGAATATAAGCCTGGGTTTCCATCTCGCGGTTGGAAAGCTCGGGGTTACGGTGCAAATGGCGCCGAAACTGGATCGTGCGGTCGGTGAGGTGGCGGTCGGACATTGCTGGCTTGCTATCCTCACTTCATATGAACTTCGCGCGGAAACTGCGTCAGGCACTCGGCACCCTGCTCGCTCACCAAAATGGTTTCTGAGATCTCCAGTCCCCAGCCTTCCATCCACATCCCCAAGATGCAGTGAACCGTGTTGCCGGGCTCGAGAATGCTCCGGTCGCCTGGCCGCAGGCTGATTGTATGCTCGCCCCAATCGGGAGGATAGCCTATGCCCATCGCATAGCCGATCCGTGACTCCTTCTTCAGACCGTAACGGCCGATGATCGCCTGCCACGCTTCATGCACGTCTTCGGCGCTGACACCCGGCCTGATGCGCTCGACAACTGCTTCCATCCCTTCGAGGACTGCCTTTGCCACCTCCACCACTTTCGGCGGTGCCCTGCCCAGCTGCAGTGTTCTTGCCAGTCCGGCATGATAATGCCGGCACGCGCCTGCAAGCTCGAGCGCCACGGTTTCCTCTGCACCGAACCGCCGCTCGCCCCAGAGAATATGCGGGGCCGAGGCGTTTTCACCCGCCAGAATGGTGGGCGGCAGCGCGGTCACGTCACCGGCATATCCTGCCTGTCCTCCGACCTGAGTCGAATAAATTTCTGCGATCGCATCACATTCCCGCACCCCCGGAGAGATGACTTCATAAGCTTTGCGCATGGCGGATTCGACGATCCGGGCGGCCTTTCGCATATATGCAATCTCGGCCGGAGATTTTTTGGCTCTGATCCAATTCACCAGCAGGTCCGCTTCAATGAAGTGCGCATTCGGCAGACCGGCGACGAGGCGGCTGTGGGCTTTGGGTGAATAATAATAACTCTCCAGCTCGATTCCGATCCGCGCCGCGCCCCAGCCATTCCGTTCCATCCACGCAGCGATCCAGTCCATCGGATGACGGTCCACCTGCTGTACGTAGTCTTCGGGATAACCGACTATATGATCCTGGCTCATCCATGCCGTGAGCTTTCCGCCGGCCGCATCCATCGCGCGCCCCACCCAATAGGGCTCGCCCGAAAGAGGAATGATCACCGCCTGTGGCGTA
>DATFOT010000009.1:0-3143 GCA_035265265.1 Aestuariivirgaceae bacterium
TCGCCGTTGAAATGGCGGGTCACCACGTCGTATACGGCATTCTTGACAGCCGCCGGCGCCGCATGGCCATGCGCCATCGAACCGAAGAGCGTGCCCTTCTCATTGGCTTCGGCAAGATCTTTTATTCCTTTCTTGCCGCAATCGTCGAAGGCATCGTTCGGCACGTCGGTGCGTGCCGGCACCGAGCCCTTGACCACGTTGAACGCCGACTGAAATGCCGGATCCTCTATGGCCGACGCCATCTTCAGCTGCGCGTCCTTCTGTTCATCGCCCACCTTGAACATCATGAACTGGTCGGAATTGAAGGTTACGGCACCCTGCGTGCCGGGGAACCGGATGCACACGAAATCAACGCCGGGCTTCTTGCCGGCTTTCAGAAACTCGCCTTTCGCCCAGTCGCCCATGATCTGCATGCCGGCCTTGCCTTCGATCACCATGGATGAGGCAAGATTCCAGTCGCGTCCTGAAAAATTATCATCGACATAGGTCCTGAGCTTCGTCATCCGGTCGAACGATTCCTTCATTTTGTCCGAACCAAGTGCGGCCGGATCGAGATCGATCATCGCCGATTTGTAGAAATCCGTTCCGAGCGACAGCACAACTCCGTCGAAAATTGTCGCGTCCTGCCAGGGCTGTCCGCCATGGCCAAGAGGCGAGATGCCATTGGCCTTCATCTTGTCGAGAACGGCGATCAGCTCGTCCCAGGTCTCCGGCGCCTTGCCGCCCGCGGCGTCCAAAGCGGCCTTGCTGATCCAAAGCCAGTTCGTCGAATGGACATTCACCGGGGCCGCTATCCATTTCCCATCGTGTTTCGAGAAGTTTTGCAGCGCCCCCGGAACGACCTTGTCCCAGCCTTCCTTGGTCGCGACCTCGGTAAGATCGCCAACCGCGCCCTGCTTGGCCCAGTCGGTGATGTCGAAGCCCAGGGCCTGCACGGCCGTCGGCGGATTGCCGGCGGTGACCCGCGCCCTGAGTGCGGTCATGGCCTGCTCGCCCCCGCCTCCGGCCACCGGCATGTCTTTCCAGGTCACGCCCTGCGCCTCGAGGTTTTTCTTCAGAACGTCGAGCGCTGCCGCTTCGCCGCCCGAAGTCCACCAGTGCAGAACTTCAACTTCTGCGGCATTTGCCGTACTGGCAGCCAACATGACCACCGCCGCACTGGCGGTGAGTTTCAGAACACGCATGAACGACATTCAATCCTCCCATTGTTGGACCACACGAGACGCGTGGCCCGAAACCTTTCGAGACGATATAACTCTCCCGTCCGCCATGCAATTGTGGAGATGTCCCATGGACCAGCAGATCAAGGATCAGATCGTCAAGACCAAGCGCGCTTTGGGCGCAGGCTCGTCCAGGCTCAAGGAAGCGTTCCGCCGTATCGAAGACCGGATAAGGCGGGAAACGGAGATCATCAAGGCCGAAACCGCTGCCGGCCGTTCGCCCCTGCCCGAGGTCGATTTCAATACCCTCAAGGATGACAAGGTGCCGGACGCCGCGAGAAACGAGATCCGTCGGCGCGGCTTTGCCGTCATCCGCGGCGTCTATCCCCGCGCCCAAGCCGAGGAATGGAACGAGGAGCTCGGGCGCTATATCGACGAAAACAGTTACTTTGAGAAGGCGGAGAAGAAGCGCGGCCTCGACAAATATTTCAGCCAGCTCGACTCGGCCCGGCCGCAGATTTTCGGCATCTACTGGTCGAAACCCCAGATCATGGCCCGCCAGGGAGAATCCATGGCAACGGCGAAGCGCTTCATGAACAGGCTGTGGCGCGTCGATGGCCCCGACGGGCGCGAGTTCGACCCCGATAACGACTACACCTATGCCGATCGCACCAGGCGCCGCAGCCCCGGCGACAAGACATTGGGCCTCTCGCCCCACATGGATTCGGGCTCTTACGAGCGCTGGACCGATGCCGCTTTCCAGAAAATCTATGCCCCGGTGTTCGCCGGCAATTGGGAGGATTACGATCCCTGGAACGCCGCCCATCGAACCAGGACCAGGGAATATCCCTCTCCCGCCGTGTGCTCCATGTTCCGCACCTTCCAGGGCTGGACCGCGCTGACACCGCAGGGGCCGCATGATGGGACGCTTCAGGTGGTGCCGATCTCGATCGGCATCGTTTACATGCTGCTGCGCGCCTTGCAGGCTGACGTGCCGGAGGATGATCTTTGCGGCGCCGAGCCCGGCAGGGCACTCGGCATGAAGCCGGAATGGCACCCTGCCCTGTTCGAGGGCCTTGTCTCCATACCGCTGATGCAGCCGGGCGACACCGTTTGGTGGCATCCCGACACCGTTCACGCGGTTGAGAACGAGCATGCCGGCAAGGGCTATTCCAACGTCATCTATATCGGTGCATCGCCACGCTGCGAAAAGAACCGCCTCTATGCAGCGAAACAGGCGAAAGCCTTTCTCGAAGGCCGCAGCGCGCCCGACTTCGCCGCGGAGGATTATGAGGTCGATTTCAGGAACCGCGCTACTGTGGCCGACCTGACCGACCTCGGCCGTGCGCAAATGGCGCTGTGATATCCATTGTCACTGTCATGAGAATCAAAATAGTCATCGCCGGGCTTGACCCGGCGATCTCATGCCATCCACAGATTCGTGAGTCACGCCCGCGCATCCCTGCCAACAGGAATCGTCATTCCGGCGGAAGCCGAAATCCAGCTTTACTCGCCAGAACCAAAGAAATGTCATGGCCGGACCTGATCCGGCCATCTCTCTTTCGGTGGCCGATGCGCGGGTCACGCCCGCGCATGACGGTATTGTGGTCATCATCATTCCATGACGTGTGAGCAGGACAGCGCAGGCTGGCCCTCGCTTCAAACGATCCCAGCCGACGCCATTCCGCTCGCCGGCCGCTCCTCTGCCATCTCGTGCCGGCGGCGGCCTCTCGCTTGCATCCCTCATCGTCATTCCGGCGAAAGCCTCTGATCCTGCTTCACCCTTCCCCACCAGGTCATGGCCGGACTTGATCCGGCCATCTTCTTTCACGCGGCAGATGTGCGGGTCTGGGCCCGCGCATGACGACCCAGAGAACGTCATGATGGACCCCACCAGCGGGTATTTCTTTCCCTCCCCCTTGTGGGGAGGGATGTCTGAGCGAAGCGAAGACAGGGTGGGGTCTTTGCGAAGGTTGCACCCCA
>DATFOT010000010.1:0-7153 GCA_035265265.1 Aestuariivirgaceae bacterium
ACCTTGTGCTTCTGGCCGTTCTTCCACACCCATTTCTTCACCTTGATGTAATGACAGTCATCCTCATAACCCGGCGAATAATAGGGCGAATAGACCGGCGCATAATAAGGGTTATAAACCCCGGGGAAGCCGATATGGACATCAACGCCGGCTGCGGCGGATGAGGCACCAGCGGTTAAGGCGGCAGCAGCAGCAAGCGCGATGAGCGAGGCACGGATCATAGTTAAAACTCCCTTTCCTGGCCGGAGGTTTGTGAGGGATGAGGCCTCAGCACCACCGTATGGCATGGGTTATAAGCCACCCGGCGTGAACAAAATCTGAGGGCAATCGTTACCCGGCGTTCATGTGAAATTCGTGAGTTATGGCGGAGAAAACAGTCAAACTGATCATCACGGGCAGGGTGCAGGGTGTCGGCTTCCGCGACTGGGTGGAACGGCACGCCCTGCAGGCAGGGCTTGCGGGTTATGTACGCAATCGGCGCGAAGGAACCGTGGAACTGGTGATTTCCGGCAGCGAAGCGCAAGTCGATGCAATGCTCGCGCAATGCCGGAAGGGCCCCCGGCTCGCAAACGTCGAAGGTATCGAAGTCGTGGCCGATCCATGGTCCGGACGTGGCTTTTCAGTTCTGCCCACCAATTAAAGCTCAAACGATTTGATGCCGTTGACTGTTTATCAACTGCTTGCGGCTTAACTCGCTGTTCAATTCATGATGATCGGGGGCTCGTCCATCATGACAGTTGCGCATGTTCTGCCGGCGCCAGCAGTGGCGCTGAACCGCTCTGTTGCTGCCGTCATCGGCAATGCGATGGAATGGTACGACTTTGCCGTTTACGGTTTTTTCGCCAGCATCATCGGTAAGCTGTTTTTTCCCACGACCGAACCATCGCTATCGGTCATTGCCGCCCTTGGCGTATTCGCGGTCGGGTTTCTGATGCGCCCCATAGGCGGCATTGCTTTCGGCTATGTCGGTGACCGTTATGGCCGAACCTTCAGCCTGTTTCTCTCAATCGGCGCAATGGCTGCCGGAACGCTGGCGATGGGCTTGCTGCCCACCTATGAAACGGCGGGAATGCTGGCGCCGATCCTGATGATCACCTGCCGAATTGTGCAGGGCCTTGCCGTCGGAGGCGAATACGCAACTTCCATCGTCGTGCTTGTGGAATCGGCGCCTGTTCGCCGCCGAGGCTTTAGAGGCTCTCTCGCCTGTCTCGGGGCCACTGCGGGAAATCTGCTCGGATCAGCAATGGGAGCGTTCTTGTTCTACAATCTGGATGAAAAGCAGATCGCGGAATGGGGATGGAGAATTCCGTTTCTCATGGGGGTGGCCGTCGCCGTGGCAGGCATCTATCTTCGGCGAAAGTTTACGGCTGAAGATTGCGCCGCGCCGAACAGCACGCGCAGGTTCTTCCGAATTGTTCTGAGCCAATGGCCGGCGGCGCTGAGGGTGGCCGGCATCAACATCGTCGCTGCCATCGGATTCTACATGATTTTCGTCTATCTCGTTCAGTATATGGTTGAGTTCAGCCATATCGGCGAGGCTGCGGCGCTCACGATCAACTCGATGAACATGGCCGTGCTGCTGTTCATCATTCCAGCCGCGGGGTACGCGTCCGACATTATCGGACGGAAAGCGACGATGCTCGCAGCGCTGAGCCTGCTCATTCTGTGCGCGCTACCTCTCTTCAAGCTGCTCCAGTCCGGGGATGAGACATTGGTTTTCACTGCTCAGCTCGTGTTTACAGTGATCCTCGGATGCTATTTGGGCACTATTCCCGCGGTTCTGGCCGAACAGTTTCCCGCGGCTGTGCGATGTACCGGTTCGGCTACTTCCTACAATGTCGTTCACGGGCTTTTCGGCGGGACCACGCCAATGGCCTGCGTGCTCATGATTAGCGCGGCCGGCAATAATTTGCTCCCCGCGCTCTACCTAATCGTTGCCGCCGCTGTTGCCCTGGTGACCGTATGCCTGGTTCGTGAAACGGCCTTTAGCGAGCTCAGGGCCTAGCTGTGGCCATATGTATGGTCGGGCCGAAAACAGCCTCGAATTGCCTCCGCAATATGGTGTCGACCTCAGCCATCGAAACAGTCGAACCGAGTTCGCGAAGGCTTGTTACGCCGTGAGAGGCGATGCCGCAGGCGACAATGCCCGAATAATGCGCAAGGTCGGGGGCCACATTCAGGCTGATGCCGTGAAAGCTCACCCAGCGATGCAAGCGGATACCAATGGCGGCGATCTTGTCCTCGACGCCGGCAGGGGCTTTCGGCCGCTGCACCCAAAGTCCGATGCGCCCGTCGCGGCTTTCGGCAGTAATGTCGATATCGGCCAATGTACGGATCAGCCAGTCCTCGAGCATGCGAACAAAGGCCCGGACGTCCCGGCCGCGGCGATTCAGGTCCAGCATGACATAGGCGACCCGCTGGCCAGGACCATGATAGGTGAATTGACCGCCGCGCCCGGTCCGGAACACCGGGAAGCGGCCGGGATCGAGCAGATGTTCATCGCGCGCGCTTGTTCCTGCCGTATAGAGGGGCGGATGCTCGAGAAGCCAAACCTGCTCAGGATGCTCGCTCCGGGCTATGGAAGCAGCCAGCAGCTCCATTCTCGAAACGGCGCCTGGATAGTCGACCAAGCCTGGGGAGACCTCCCATTCGACAGTGCGACCAAATACCGGCGCGGCGCTTGCTTCCATGCTCTCTCATAGCTTAAGGAGGAGGCGGATCAAGGCCCGCCTTTGGGGTTGATATTGGGCTGTGCTGTTGATAGATAGCGGAACTCATCCAGGGCGGCCGTGGCGGAATTGGTAGACGCACTAGCTTGAGGTGCTAGCGGGTAACACCGTGGAGGTTCGAGTCCTCTCGGCCGCACCATCTGGATTGTCTCACGCGCGTTTCCAGCGCGGCCTCAGCCACAGGTCCCATATGCTTTCCGCTGCTCCGGCGGCGGTTATAAGAACGACGCCGATCACCTCCCGGTAGCCGAAGGGCTCGCCTGACCAGATTGCGGCCGTTATGGCGCCGACGCTGATCTCCGTCATGAAAAGCAGCCCCACCACGCCGGGATTGAGCTTCGGCGCTCCCCACATGGTCGCGTACATGCCGGTCATCACGACGAGCACCAGGGTAGGCACGAGCCAGGGCAAAATGCCAAACATGCGGGAAAGGGCCGGCGCCGGCTCCGTTGCAGCTGAAAAGAGCGCGACAAATGAAAAGGAGAAAATGGCCGACCAGATGAAATTGAAGGAGCAGAGCTCAAGAGGGTCGGGAGACTTGCCGAGCCGAAGAGAAACGGCTGCTACGGCCCAGCCGAACCCGGACAGCACCGCGAGCCAGTCTCCGCTCGTGCTCGGCAGCGGCAGGCCGCTGACGCCGTCATTGAGGATCACGACCATGCCGGCGAAGCCGATCGCCATCGCAACCCAGCGGACGGGGGTTATCGCGTCGCCAAGGATCAGCCTGGCAAGCAGCGCGCTCCAGATCGGGGTGAGATAGAAAAGCAGCATCGCCCGGACTACTTCGGTGTACAGCACCGCAACCGAGTAGCAAATGAGGCTGAGGGCCGTGATCATGCTCTTGAGCTGAAGATCGAGGCCCCCCTTTGCGATGCTGCGCCATCGGAAAGGCAGGACGGGAAGAACGATGAAAAGGGGAGCGAGATAGAAGGTCAGGTTTGCCCACAGACCGGGTATTCCCGCCTGTTCGAGCTGGCGCAGAGGAATCCAGAACAGTCCCCACACCAGACCCGAATAGGCGCAGGCGAGCTTTGCCCGCGTTACTTCGTTCAGTGTATTCAAATGTTCTTCTCTGCCGAGCGGATGAAGACTGCAAGAACGGCGCCGGTTCGGGAGTAGGAGCTGTGCTGGGTTCCGGTTTTGAGAAGAACAAAGTCTCCGGGCTTATAGACGAAACCATCGTCATCGGTTACTTCCCCTTCAATCACCAGGAATTGTTCGTGGCACGTGTGCTCATGCGGCTGGCTGGAGCTTCCCGGTTCCATCCGATAGATGTGAAATCCCGTTCCCGGCGCAAATGTATCGTCGAGCTGCAGGAAGCTTTGTCCGGTGAGCGGCTTTCCATCGACCAGAAACGGTTCAAAGGGGGTGGTGCTGATATTGACCACGAGGCGTTCTTTTTTTTCCATCTTGCGCATTGCGGTTTCCGATTGACGGGTTAGCTTGCCAGTTTGGCATTTGTAGCGCGCTCATGGCAATCAGGACGATATGGCCGACGAGGTATTGGTAGCCGATATTCACGACGAATCGGGATCTCTCAATCCCGAGTTCGTAGAGGCCGTCAAGAACCTGCTAGCGGCGGCGAATGCCAAGCGCCTGAACGAGCTTTTGGAGGACGTTCATCCGGCAGATGTCGCGGATATCATCGAAGCTCTGGAGCCGGGCGAACGCGTGCAGCTGATCACTATGCTCGGCCGGCACTTCAATGTGGAAGCGCTGGCCGAACTCGATGAGGGCGTTCGCGACGAGCTATTGGAAATGCTGCCGCCTGATACCATTGCGGCGGCGGTGGGCAATCTCGACACCGACGACGCTCTTTATCTGATCGAGGATTTGGACCGGCAGGAACAGCAGACCATTCTCGAGAAGGTTTCGCCGGAGGAGCGGCGAGCGCTGAAACGGGGATTGGATTATCCCGAGAATACTGCCGGTCGCCTCATGCAGACGGAATTCGTGGCAGTGCCGCCCTATTGGGCGGTGGGGCAGACCATCGACTTCATGCGCCTGCCCGGCGACCTGCCTGAAAAGTTCTTCGAGATCTACGTGGTAGACGAAAGCTTCCACCTGAAGGGCGCCATTCCAGTCAGCCGGATTTTGCGGCACGCGCGGAGCGAGAAGATCGCGGAGCTCACGGACGAGGTTCCCGTTATCTTCAAGGTCACAGACGATCAGGAAGACGTTGCTTATAATTTCAAGCAATACAATCTGGTGTCGGCGCCGGTTATCGATGAGAGCGGGCGACTGGTCGGCATGCTGATGGTTGACGACGTAGTCGACGTAATCCAGGAGGAGGCAGAGGAAGATATTCTGCATCTCGGCGGCGTCGGTGATGAGCAGATCACCGACCCGGTGTGGACTACAATCAGGCTGCGTTTCGGCTGGCTGTTCTTGAACCTTCTGACTGCCGTACTGGCCTCCTGGGTCATTTCACTGTTCGGAGCGACACTGAAGCAAAGGGTGGAGCTTGCGATCCTCATGCCGATCGTTGCTTCGATGGGCGGCAATGCCGGCACTCAGACCATGACAGTGGCAGTGCGGGCGCTCGCCACCCGTGAGCTCACCACGCTCAATGCACTCAAGGTTGTCCTTCGCGAGTCGGCGGTCGGAATTATCAACGGCCTGCTGTTCGCTCTGATCGTCGGCCTCTTCGCTTTCTGGTGGTTCGGCAGCAACCAGCTGGGGATGGTGATCGCGGCCGCCATGACGATCAACCTGATAGCCGCAGCACTCTCAGGCATACTCATTCCGCTGGCCCTGGACAGGTTGAATATCGATCCGGCCGTAGCCTCGGCGGTGTTCGTCACCACCGTGACCGACGTCATCGGATTCTTTGCGTTTTTAGGCCTGGCCGCGGTCTGGCTGTTATGACCCACGCTGGCTGATTGACATTGAGCTCGATACTTTCGACAAATAAACGGAGAGGAAAGATGGCCAGCCGGAATCAATTTCCGAAATTGCACAATGCCATGTGGCCCGGCCTGGTGGGCAAGGGACCGGATTCGGAGCCGCCGATAGCACTTGAGACGATGCTCGACCTTACGGCGCAGGCAGAGGTCGACGGCGTGAGATTCGACGGCGTCGATCTGTTCCTGGCCGATCCGCATACCTCAATCGACTCCAGCAAGGACGACGTCAAGCGGCTGGCCGATGATATCCGATCCAGAAACCTTGAAGTCGGGTCGGTGGTCGCGCCGGTATGGCCGCCGGTCGGCGGAGGCTCGGCGATGGGGAGTGCAGATGAACGAGCGCGCTTCCTCGCGATGGTGGAAAAGGCCTGCCGAATAGCAGCACAGCTTCGCGAACTCGGCATCCGGCCGAGCGGTGTCGTTCGCATCGATTCCGCCACGAGCGTCGAAGCCTGGACCGAAAATGCAAAGGAAGGCACCAAACGAATTGCCCGGACATTTTCCGAAGCCTGCAATATCGCCGAGGATTTCGGCGAGCGGCTGGCCGCGGAGGGAGAAATCTGCTGGGGCGGAATGCACAGCTGGCGAAACATGGTCAATTTGCTCGAGGAGGTCGGCCGACCAAAGACGCTCGGTTTCCAGGCCGACATGGCGCATACGCTACTCTATACACTTGGTTACAACGCGCCCCAGGACAGGATCTTGCCGGTGAAATTCACATGGGAGCAAAAGTCCGTTCTGGACGAAGCTCTCAAGACTATGACGGACGCGCTAAGGCCATGGACGATCGATTTTCACGTCGCGCAGAACGATGCCACGGTCAAGGGCATGGGATCGCATGACAAGACCGGGCGCCACTGCCTTGCCACCGATCCCAAGGGCAAGCTCGATATAGCGCACGCCGCCGGTTACTGGCTGCGGGACGAAAAGGGCAATGTCACGCGCGTCATGCAACATATCTGCTGGGACGGCTGCATGTTCCCCAATGAGGTCATGATGAAGCCGCAGACCTGGAATGACATTCTCGGAATGATGATGAAGGTGCGCGACGCGCATGGCTGGCAGGCCTAGATCATGAGCTCCAAAACCAAATTGCGAGTGGGCCTGGTCGGCTATGGATTCATGGGCCGCACCCATTCCAACGCATTCGCCAAAGTCAATCAGTTCTTCGATCTGAAATACCAGCCGGTACTGGCAGCGGTGTGCGCGCGCGACGCCAGCAAGGTCGAGGCCTTTGCCGCACAATGGGGTTTCGAATCTGCCGAGACGGACTGGCGTGAACTCGTGGGCCGCCGGGATATCGATCTCATCGACATCGCCAGCCCCAATGACACGCACGCCGACATCGCCACCGCGGCCGCTCAGGCCGGTAAGATGGTGCTGTGCGAAAAACCGCTCGGCCGCAACAGTACCGAGTCGGCACAGATGGTGAAGGCCGTCGAAGCCGCCAAAGTTCCAAACATGGTCTGGTACAATTATCGACGCGTGCCGGCGGTGACTTTGGCCAAACATTTGATC
>DATFOT010000011.1:0-2604 GCA_035265265.1 Aestuariivirgaceae bacterium
CAACAAGCCTGCCGATCACGCTTGCCTCGAGCCCCGCCATCAGGCTGAGCCGCTCCCGCAGGGAAGCTGCAAAATCGATTTCACCGCGCATGGCACGCGCGGTGATTTCGGCGATCTTTTCGCCCTGGCCTGCCGCGGCCCCAAGCTCGTCGATGCATTCCTGGGCGATCATCGTCGAATCCATATCGGCGAGGAGAAGCCGTTTGCGGCGATGGGCAGCGGATAGAACGGCGACGTCGACCGGCCGGTCGGCGATGAGCGCCCTGAGGCTGTCCTCGATGCCGGCTCGTCCTGCTACGGGCATCTCGCAAGCTTCCTCTCGTGCGAGCCACCGAACCTCTGCGGGTTTCGTGAGTGTCACGACCCGCCCGATAAAGCTGTCGTCGAGCGCTCCCGTGCCCGGCCTTGCAATTAGAACGACGACAGTGTCCATCAGCTTCCATGACAGGCGATCGAGAGAAACCGGTGGTGCTTATTGCAGGCCCGACGGCCAGCGGCAAGTCTGCCGTGGCTATGGAACTTGCCCGCCGTCACCATGGGCTGATCGTCAATGCCGATGCCCTGCAGGTGTATCGCGAGCTCACGATTCTCTCCGCGCGCCCCAGCGAAGAGGATGAACGGCAGGTGCCGCACCGCCTCTATGGCGGCATATCCGCGGCGGAGGCTTTTTCAGTCGGCCGCTGGTTGCCGCAGGCCTGCGCGGCAATCGAGGAGGCCTGGGCGCAGGGCCGTCTCCCCATCGTCACTGGCGGAACGGGACTCTACTTCAAGGCGCTGGAAGAGGGCTTGGCGCCGCTGCCGGCCATTCCGGCGCCAATTCGCGAAGGGTGGCGGCGAAGGCTCGCACATGAGGGCGCCGAAGCGCTGCATGAGGAGCTGGCGCGGCACGATGAAGGTGAGGCCATGCGGGTAAGGCCGAGTGACGGTCAAAGGATCGTGCGGGCCCTGGAGGTTCTGCAATCCACCGGCAAGCCGCTCGCCCAATGGCATGAAGGAACCGGGCGCGGCTTCTTGCAATCGGCATCGGTGCTGCGGCTCTATGTGTCCCAGCCTCGTCCAAGTCTCTATGCGGCTATTGACGAGCGCTTCGACCGCATGATCGAAGCGGGTGCCGTGAGCGAGGTGAAGGCCTTGCTTGCTCTTGCCCTCGACCCCAATCTGCCGGCGATGAAGGCAACGGGGGTCAGGGAACTGGCCCGGTTTCTGAAAGGCTCGGACACGATCGGGGAAGCATGCCGCATTGCAAAACAGGAGAGCCGGCGCTATGCAAAGCGGCAGTTGACTTGGGCCAGGCGACATATGATTGCGTGGAAATGGCTTGATGAGCAATATTCGCAACGAACTTTGGCAGAATTCTTTAATTTTATTCGCGTAACGGGTTGACCCCAAGGGAGTCAGCCGCTAGCTTCGCCCGCTTTTCAGAACGTTGCACTGCAAGGACCATTGAAATGCTGCAGGAAATGACCGGCGCCGAGATCGTGCTGAAAGCTCTGGCTGATCAGGGCGTTACTCACATTTTTGGCTATCCCGGCGGCGCGGTCCTGCCGATCTATGACGAGATTTTTCAGCAGGAGAAGGTCAAACACATCCTCGTTCGCCACGAGCAGGGCGCAGCCCATGCTGCCGAAGGTTTTGCACGCTCCACGGGCAAGTGCGGCGTTTTGCTCGTCACCTCGGGTCCCGGCGCCACCAATGCCGTAACCGGGCTTACCGACGCGCTGATGGATTCTATTCCGCTGGTCTGCCTCACCGGCCAGGTGCCTACCCACCTCATCGGCAATGACGCCTTCCAGGAGTGCGACACGGTCGGCATCACGAGGCCCTGCACCAAGCACAATTACCTGGTCAAGGACGTGAATGAGCTGGCGCGCATCCTGCACGAGGCGTTTTACGTGGCGACCCACGGCAGGCCGGGGCCCGTTGTTGTCGATATCCCCAAGGATATTCAGTTCGCCAAGGGCAGATACATCGGTCCCACCAACATCCAGCACAAGACCTATCGCCCCAAGGTAAAAGCCGACCAGACGGTGGTCCGCGAGGCGGTGGAACTGATGGCGCATGCCAAGCGGCCGGTCTTCTACACCGGCGGCGGCGTAATCAATTCCGGTCGCAAGGCATCTCAGCTGCTGCGCGAGCTGGTCAGGCTCACCGGCTATCCGATCACCTCGACGCTGATGGGCCTCGGCGCCTATCCCGCGTCCGACAGGCAATGGCTCGGCATGCTGGGCATGCACGGCACTTATGAAGCCAATCTGGCCATGCACGACTGCGACGTCATGATCAATATCGGTGCGCGTTTCGACGACCGCATCACCGGCAAGCTCGACGCCTTCTCCCCGAACTCGCGGAAGATTCATGTCGACATCGATCAGGCCTCCATCAACAAGACCGTTCATGTCGATATTCCGATCATCGGCGATTGCGGCCTTGTTCTGGAAGACATGATCCGCGTGTGGAAAAATCGCCAGCCCTCGGTAGACAAGGCCGCCCTGAAAAGCTGGTGGGAGCAGATCGCCAAATGGCGCGCTCGCGATTGTTTGCGCTACCGCCACAACAAGGATGTCATCATGCCGCAGTTCGCCATCGAGCGGCTGTATGCGGCGA
>DATFOT010000012.1:0-8852 GCA_035265265.1 Aestuariivirgaceae bacterium
TTCAACAAGAAGAGGTGAGGCTTCCGGATGACCGCCTCCTTCACGGAGCAAATGCTGACCATATACACACACCTAGGAATGTTGTCAAGAGGAAAACAATTCCACGGAATGAAAATCGTCATGGCCGTGCTTGACACGGCCATCCCCATCAGAAGATTCGCGGGTCAAGCCCGCGAATGACGGATTGGGAAGTCCGGCCATGACGTAGTGGGTGAAGCAGGATCAGAGGCTTTCGCCGGAATGACGATGTTGCAGGGATGATAAGAGAGATGGCCGGATCAAGTCCGGCCATGACGGTTTTTGTGGTACGTCATGCGCGGGCTTGACCCGCGCATCTGCCGCTGGCCCGAGATGGCCGGCCATGACGTAGTGGGTGAAGCAGGATCAGAGGCCTTCGCCGGAATGACGATGAGGGTAAGTGGGAGCGACTCATGGCCTCAATGATGTTGGCCATCAGCTGGTGAAGATTGTCTCGATATCCCGTCCTGCCGGCCGGGCTGTCGTCATCAGATGTTATTACCGCCGTAAGCTCCAGCTCAGGCACAACATAAAGCATCTGCCCGCCGTAACCCCAGGCGTAGCGGACATCCCTGCCGGCAATCTCACGCAGGAACCAGCCGTAGCCGTAACTATCGCCGGTGAAGCGGGAACGGGTGCGCGGCTGCCATGAAAGCTCGATCCACTCGCCTGGAATGAGGGTGCGGCCGTCGGCCGTCTTGCCGCCGTTGCGGTAGAGCTCGCCGAAGGCCAGCAGCGACCTCGCGCTCATCGCCATCTGATTGCCGCCGATATAGATGCCCTGCGGGTCACGCTCCCAGTCGGCAATCGAGAAACCTTCGAGCGGCCCCAGCCAGTCGCGGGCGAGTTCCAAGGTCGAGCGCCCGGTCAGGCGGGTCAGAATAGCCGACAGAAGGTGCGTCGAGCCTGTCGAGTAGAGCATGCCGCCTCCCGGCTCGTCGACGAAGGGCCGGGCCAGAGCCGCACGCACCCAGTTGGAGCTCGACACCCAGGTTCCATAATTGGCACCAGACGTTCGTTCCAGGCCGGCCTGCATGGACAGCAGGTGGCCGATGGTGATTTCGGCCAGGCGCGGATCAGGATCGGGCGGGAGGTCCTTCTTGAGCAATGGTGCGATCTTCTGGTGGACCCCTTCCAGCACTCCTTTGCCAATCGCAATTCCGACCAGAGCCGAGACGATACTCTTGGACGCTGATTTGATGTTGGTCGGGGCGGTGGGCGAATGGCCGCGATATCCTCGCTCAGCCAGTATTCGGCCGCGCTGGGCAATAATGATGGTGCGGACCTGGCCATATTCGGCTGCTGCATCGAGGATCCCCGACAGGGTCTCGACCCGACGATCCGCCTGATCGTCGGCATGGACAGGCTGAGGGTTCGCGGCGAGCGCGAGAATGAGCAATGCCATAATGAATGCGCGAAGGTCGCTCATCTCATGGGGCCTATTCACTTTTTCGTGCCTTCGTTGTTGATTTGTATGAAGGTTCTCATATCACCACCATGAAAACCACACGACGCAGGGTCATCCAGTTCGGGGCAGCAGCGCCCCTCTTGTTCGTCCCAATGAGCTTGCGGGCGCAGAGCAAGACCTTGCTTGCAAGAAGTATCCCCTCGACCGGTGAAGCCATCCCAGCAATCGGTCTTGGCACATGGATCACCTTCAACGTTGGCGATGACATTGAGTTGCGGAAGGAATGCGCGGCCGTAATGGAAGCCTTTTTCCAGCTTGGCGGCCGCGTAATCGACTCTTCCCCCATGTATGGCTCCTCGCAGGAAGTGATTGGCTACGGCCTGCCCAAGCTGAAGGTTCCGAGCGGGCTCTTTGCCGCAGACAAGGTGTGGACACCCTCGCCTGCCCATGGCCCGCAACAAATCGAGCAGTCGCGGAGCTTCTGGGGTATCCCACGCTTCGATCTTCTGCAGGTGCACAATCTGGTTGCATGGGAGGCGCACCTTCCAGCTCTCTTCGAAATGAAAGCTCAGGGAAAGCTGCGATATGTCGGCATCACCACGTCCGAAGGACGTCGCCACGATCTCATTGAGAAAATCATGCGCAGCGAGCCAATCGATTTCATTCAGGTCACCTACAATATTATCGATCGCGAGGTAGAGGATCGCATCCTCCCGCTGGCTCAGGACCGGGGCATTGGAGTGATCGTCAATCGCCCATTCCAGCAGGGGGAACTGACCCGCAGGCTCGAGGGTGAGGCGCTGCCGGAGTGGTCGGGAGAGATTGGTTCATCGACCTGGGCGCAATTCATCCTGAAATACATCCTGTCCCATCCAGCCGTCACCGTCGCCATTCCGGCAACCACCCGCGTTGATCATGTGCGCGAAAATCTCTCGGCTGCTTCCGGTCCGATGCCCGACCAATCAATGCGTTTGCGCATGGCGGAATATGTGCGGGATTTATAGTGGCCGAATGGTGGACCTACACTCCTAAAGACTTCCTGCTCTTTTCCCCCCGTGTTTATTGGCGGATGTTCGAACTGCACAATGAAGCGTTCTGGCCCGTTCACATCGCGGCCATGCTGCTTGGGGTAGGTATCCTGGCTTTCGTCATTTATCCCCATTTGCGGTCGAGGCAAGGCGTCGCCGCCATGCTGGCGCTGGCCTGGCTCTGGGTCGCCTGGAGCTTCCTCTGGACCCGTTACTCCACGATCAACTGGGCCGCCACCTATGCGGCGGCTGCCTTCGCGCTGGAAGCGCTGCTGCTCTTTGGTGTTTTTGGTCTGTCGGGCGGGGTAACTTTCCCGGAAACATCATCGGCTCGGTCCAAGATTGGACTTGCACTATTTCTCTTTGCGCTCTTCTGCTACCCGGCCATTGCCGTCTTGTCAGGCCGTTCGTTTCGAGCAGCCGAGGTTTTCGGCATTGCCCCCGATCCTACCGCGATTGCAACGCTTGGAATCCTCGCGCTTGGGCGGGGGAAAGCAATATTGCTCCTGCTTCCCGTTCCGTTCGCTTGGTGCCTCGCAAGCTGGGCCACTCTCCATGTTATGAATTCGTCTGCGGCTTGGGTTCCGCTGATTGCAGCGGTGCTTGCCCTGGCTTCATATTCGCGCCGTTCAATCCGTCCTGCTTAGCGGTCGAGCGGAAGAATACTGCAATTCATAGAGCATCAGGGCAGCGGCGGTCGCGACATTGAGCGATTCGACCCCGGACGCCATGGGAATGCGAACACGCTTCGCGGCACGCTCGCGAAGCGTGGCGACGAGACCGTCGCTCTCGCTGCCCATCAAGAGCAGCACGGGGCGGCGGTAGGCCTGGCGAAAATCCTCCGCGGCGGCACGTTCGGTGGCGACCGTGTCGCCCGCCCAGCCTGCCATCATGGCCAGCGCATCCTCATGGCTGAGGCGCAGCATATCCATGGCGAAGAGCGAGCCCGCCGAGGCACGCAAGGCTTCGGGCGAGTACGGATCGCAGCATTGCCCAATGAGGCATAGCCTGGTGACATGAGCAGCCTCGGCGGTGCGCATGATGGTGCCAAGGTTGCCCGGATCGCGAATGGCATCCAGCGCGAGGACGACGGCGTCGGTGGGAACAGCGTCGGTGAAACTTGCGGCCCAGCGCTGTCGGCAGATGAGGATCAAGGTTTGCGGATTGCTCAAAGCGGAGAGGCGGGACATCAGCGCAGGCGGCACGGCCAGCATCCTGGCACCTCGTTCGCGCGCCCAGTCGATCATTTCACCCTTATCGGGGCCGGCAAGCTTATCGCGATCGAGGATGAGGAGATGCGGCTCGTAGCCATGCGCTTTTGCCTTCAACGCGTATTCCGCGCCTTCCACGGCAAACAGCCCTAAGTCAGCGCGATGCTTGCGGATCGACAGCGAGCGGACAAGCTTGATGAGAGGATTTTGCGCGCTGGTGATTTCTTCCATCAGCACGTCAGACGTTGAGCAGCAGAAACTCGCGTTCCCAGGAGCTGATGACCTTGCGGTATTGCTGCATCTCCTCGTTCTTCACATCCTGATAGGCTTCAGCGAAGCGCTCGCCCAAAATCTCCTTGAAGGGCCTGGTGTAGTAGAATTTGTTCAGAGCCTCCTCCAGATTGATCGGCAAGGTATGAGCGTAGCGATAGGCCGAACCCTCGACTGGATCGGAAGGCTTGATCCGCTCCTTCATGCCGAGATAGCCGCAGGCGAGAGAAGCAGCGATCGCGAGATAGGGATTGGCATCGGCGCCGGGCACGCGGTTCTCGACGCGCAAGTTGACCGGGTCGGATGCGGGGACGCGAAGGGAAACCGTGCGATTGTCGATCGCCCAGTGAACATTGGTGGGCGCATCGGACTCCGGCACGAGGCGGCGATAGGAATTCACATTGGGGGCGCAGAGCGGCAGTGCGGCCGCCATATAGCGCTGCAGCCCGCCGATATGGTGGAGGAACAGCTTCGATGGCTTGCCGTCCTTGCCGGCAAAGACATTGCGGCCGGTTTTCGAGTTCATGACCGACTGATGAATGTGCATGGACGAGCCTGGCTCATTGGCATGCGGCTTTGCCATGAAGGTGGCGTACATGTCGTGCTTGAGAGCGGCCTGCCGCACGGTGCGCTTGAACAGAAACACCTGGTCGGCAAGCTCCAGCGGGTCGCCGTGATTGAAATTGATCTCGAGCTGAGCGGGACCGCTCTCGTGGGAGAGTGTATCGATGTCGAGCTCCTGGACTTCGCAATAGTCGTAGATGTCCTCGACGATCGGATCGAAATCATTGGCAGCATCGATGCCATAGGCCTGGCCGCCGGGCTCCCTGCGCCCTGATCGGCCGATCGCCGCCTCGACCGGATAGTCCGGATCGAGGTTTTTTTTCACGAGGTAGAATTCGAGCTCAGGGGCCACCACGGGGCGCCACCCTTCGGCTTTGTAGAGTTCGAGCACGCGCCTCAGCACGTGGCGAGGCGAGATGTCGACCGGCTCGTCGTTCAGGTGAAAGGCGTCGCAAATGACCTCTGCGGTTGGCTCGGTATACCAAGGCACAAGGCGCACCGTTTCCGGGTCGGGTTGCAGATAGATATCGATCGCGCTATCGCTGACGGCCGATGTCTCCCACACAAAACGGCCGGTGATCGTAAGGGTGAAGATCTCCTCAGGAATGCGAAGCCCGTTCGACCGGCTGCCTTTCAGGAATTTGCTGGGCGGCAATATCTTGCCCCGGGCCGTGCCGGACATGTCGGCGACCAGGCATTCAACTTCCGAGATGCGCCTGGACGCGAACCATTCTTCGAACTTCTGAGACGACATGATCAACCATGAACTTTCGGGGGATTCGGCCTATCTGAGCCAGCTTCTAACCTACGCTGCCGCCTTCGCAAAGGAAATGCTGGGCCAAATCCGTAGAGAATGAATTTTTATACTGAGGTTACAAGGGGTTACATGATCAAACCGAGTGAGGGACTGTCGTGGTATCAAGCTACCGCCCTGCCCTCGCCTGAATATCCCCAGCTTGCCGGGGACCGGCAGGCGGATGTGTGCATCATCGGAGCCGGATATACGGGGCTCTCGGCCGCGCTCGAGCTTGCCAAGGCCGGCTACCGAGTGGTGGTACTGGAAGATGTAACCGTAGGTTATGGAGCTTCGGGCCGCAATGGAGGCCAAATCTGCACCGGCTTTTCGCCGGGACAAGCGAAGATCGAAGCTCAGCTGGGCCGAGAGGATGCGCAGAAGTGCTTCGACATGGCAGAGGAGGCCAAGGCGCTTCTCGAGGAGCGCATCGCGGAATACCAGATCGACTGCGATCTCACCTGGGGATATCTGCATGTCGCGTCCAAG
The DNA here is from genome assembly GCA_035265265.1 of Aestuariivirgaceae bacterium. Lineage (GTDB taxonomy): Bacteria > Pseudomonadota > Alphaproteobacteria > Rhizobiales > Aestuariivirgaceae > DATBLQ01. The sequence goes on from DATFOT010000012.1 coordinate 5,782, forward strand.
CCGCGCAAGGTCAGAGACCTCGAGCAGATGCAGGAGGAATGGGCGGGCTACGGCTATTTCGATCATCACCTCCTCAGCAAAGCGGAGCTCGAGGAAAAGATCGGCACGAATGTTTATCACGGTGGCCTGCGGGAGGGCCGCGCCGGGCACTTCCATCCGCTCAATTATTGCATCGGGCTTGCCGGGGCGGCACGGCGGGGGGGCGTCGAGATCTACGAGCGTTCGCGCGTCCTTCGCTGTGAAACGGACGCTGCGCCGATAGCCTGGACAGAGATGGGATCGATTGCGGCGAAATACATGATCGTCGCCTGCGATGCCTATGTAAACCGGCTGGTCGACAAGCTCTATTACGCGATGATGCCCGTGACAAGCTTTGTGGTGGCGACGGAAAAGCTCGGAGCCGACCGGGTGAGAAAGCTGATCCGGGACAATGAGGCGGTGGCGGATACGAATTGGGTTCTGGATTATTTGCGGCGCTCGCGCGACGACCGGCTGCTGTTCGGCGGCCGGGCCTCCTATTCGACGCTCGAGCCCAAGAATCTCGCCGCCAACATGAAGAAGCGGCTCATCGGCATCTTCCCGCAGCTCGAGGACGCAGCAATCGAATATTCCTGGGGCGGTCCGATCGGCATCACTTACAGCCGGCTTCCCGATATGGGACGCATCGGCGCCAGTACATATTATGCTCATGGCTATTCGGGCCAAGGCGTGGCGCTGGCCAATCTCTACGGCAAGCTCATGGCTGAAGCAATCCGCGGACAGGCAGAGCGGTACGATCTGCTCTCGCGCTTCAAGCACCTGCCGTTTCCCGGAGGCCCAGTCAGGTTGCCGATGCTCGTCGCGGCCATGGCCTGGTACCGGCTCAGGGATGCTCTGGGCTGATGATCACCATTAGCGCGCATAAGAGGCGATCGAGCTGTCGTCCGTCTTCAGCGTCCATTGCACACCATCGGCTGCGAAGCTGAGTTCACCCGTGCCGCCCAGCGCGCGCGGTGCCAGCTTCTCCAGCACCTGGATGCCGAAACCCGATGCCGCCCTCATCTGCACGGGCGGCCCGCCGGTTTCCTTCCAGATCAATTCGAGCAGGTAGCCGTCGGGCATGGCGGGGTCGATCGTCCAGCTCACCTTCAACCGCCCCTCCTCCACCGACAAGGCGCCATGCTTTGCAGAATTGGTGGCGAGCTCATGAATCGCCATGCCGAGATATTGCACGCCCATCGGGCGGAGAAGGACCGATGGACCGCCGACCTCGCAGCGCGCGGTCGTGCAAAAAGGCTCGAGCTGTGCCTTGACAAGGTCGGCGATGGAGGCACCGATCCAGTCGCCCGAGACAAGCAGGTCATGCGACTTGGCAAGCCCGGCGATGCGCGACTGAATTTGAGCTTCGAACGCTTCAGCAGTCGGAGCTTGTTTTGCTGTTTCGCGAACGATGCCGAGGATCACCGCATATTGGTTCTTCACGCGATGGGCGACCTCGCGCATCAATTCCATGATACGGCTCTCGTTCTCCTTTCGCCTCGTGATGTCCTGCGTGATGCCGATGATGTGCTTGATGCCGTCGAAGGCAACCGCGCGGCTGTTTTCCAGCCATACGATGCGGCCATCGGGACGCACGACCCGGTATTCGTCCTTCTTGGAGGGGTTGCCGATGATATTCTCCCAGGTTCCCCTGAGCTTCTGCCGATCGTCGGGATGAACGAGCGCCATGAACAATTCTATCGAGGATTCCTGGGACGCTGGATCGACACCGATCATTTCGGCGAACGACCTGTCCCAGGTGAGCCGATCGGGCGGCGACCATTCCCATGCACCGGCATCGGCGGCGCGCAACGCAAGCTCAAGGCGCTCACGCTCATTCTGCAGGCGGCGAACGGCTTCATCCAAGAGGCCGACGATGAAGAGCATCAGTCCGCCGACCAGGAGATAGGCAATCAGGCTGACGCCTTCCCAATATTCCAGCCGGCCTTCGGGCTTCGAAAACATGAACCAGGCAAACACGAAGCCGATGACCAGGGCCGCGAAGCCTTGAGTTTTTCCCCCTAAGAAGGCGCTAAACAAAACGGCCGGATAGATGGTGACGAAAGGCGGCAGCTCCGGAAAAAACAGGGTCAGCAGCATGGCCACGGAGATGAGACCGGTCGCAATGAGGTAACCCAAGCCTTCATTACGGCGCAGCGCAGGCAGTCTTTTATTGATCCACAATTCTACCTCCAGCCGCGTCGAGGCAATTCATCGAGAGCTCGTTCACCTTCTCACTCGGGAAGTTGTTGGGGTTTTGCGCCCTTAGCATGAGCTTTCAGGCAGAGATAGTCGAGGACGAGAGTTGCGCCGGCAAGTGCTGTAATATCCGACTGGTCGTAGGGCGGAGATACCTCGACCAGATCCATCCCGACGAAATTTACCTCCTTAAGATTGCGGAGGATCGACAGGGCCTGATGGGTCGAGAGTCCCCCCGGCACGGGGGTGCCAGTGCCCGGCGCGAAGGCTGGATCAAGACAATCGATGTCGAAGGTCAGATAAGCGGGATTGCCGCCAACCGCCGCAGCAATCTCGCCGGCGATCTCACCGGGAGCGGCGGCGTGGACGCGATCGGCGTAAATGATGTTCACCCCGTAGGTGCGTTCGCCCTGATAGGTGGTGCGGATGCCAAGCTGGACCGATCGGCGGGGGTCGATCAGGCCGTCGCGGATGGCATAGTTGAACATGGTTCCATGATCAATGCGGCCGCCGGCGTCGGGCTCGACGTCGCGATGGGCGTCGAAATGGACAAGCGACAGAGGACCGTGTTTGGCGGCATGAGCCCGGAGAAGGGGATAAGAGATGAAATGGTCGCCGCCCAGGGAAACAATCGAGACGCCCGCATCGATGATTTCCGCCGCATGCTGCTCGATCCTGTTCGGGACATCCTCCTTGCGGCCCCAATCGAAGAAGCAATCGCCATAATCGACAACGGCAAGGGTATCGAAGGGATCGAAGAACCACGGCCAGTAAGGACCCCAGGCATGCTGATTGGATGCGCGGCGGATCGCCTCGGGGCCGAAGCGCGTGCCTGGACGATTGGTCACCGCCTG
>DATFOT010000013.1:0-4387 GCA_035265265.1 Aestuariivirgaceae bacterium
GCGATCGCTCGGATGAAGGCGAAGGGCTTCATCGTGATCGGGCGAACCAATATGACGGAGTTCGCCTATTCGGGAGTTGGCCTCAATCCTCACTACGGAACGCCGCTCTCCCCCTATGATCGCGCGACGGGACGCATTCCCGGCGGATCATCGTCAGGTGCCGCTGTTTCGGTTGCCGATGGAATGTGCGCGCTGGGCCTCGGCACCGATACCGGCGGGTCCTGCCGTATCCCGGCCTCGTTCTGCGGTGTCGTCGGATATAAGCCCAGCACCGGCCGCATTCCCACGCACGGGGTCTACGCGCTGTCGCGAACGCTCGATTCCGTTGGGTCCTTGGGCCGTTCCGTCCGGTGCGTTGCGCTCGCCGATGCAATCATGGCGGAGGACTGGGATGGAAACATCGAGGAAAGCGCTGTCAACCAGTTGAAGCTTGGTCTCCCGGATAATCTCGATATGGACGGGCTCGAGGAAAGCGTGGCGAAAAACTTCGAGCGGGCGATGAAGCGGTTGCGGGACGGGGGTTGCAGAATCGACAAGATCGCCTTTCCCTCGATCGAGGAGATCTCAGCCATCAACAGCAAGGGCGGGATTTCCGCAATCGAGGCCTTCACCGATCATCGCGCGCTGATCTTGAGCAAGGGCGAACTCTACGACCCGCGAGTAGGGAGGCGCATTCTCAACGGGTCGAAGATACCGGCGTATGAGTATCTTGAAATCCTGAGGGTGAGGAGCGAACTCATCGCGCGGGTGAAACGCCTGCTCAGAGGGTTCGACGGCATTCTAATGCCGACCACGCCGAACGTGCCGCCGCCCGTGGCTGCGCTGGAGCGCGATGAAGAGTACACGCGCATAAACTTTCTCAGTCTCAAGCACACATTCGCCGGTAATTTCCTTGATCTCTGCGCCATTTCACTGCCGATGCATGAGCCAGGCGGTGCTCCATGCGGCCTGATGATCATGGCGCCGTGGAGCAGCGATCAGGCCCTGTTTGCAGCGGCCGTGGCAGTTGAGCGGGCAATCGCCGGAGACTGCTGAGTTTTAGTGATTCCCGTTGCCGAGCAGCTCGAAAGCTGCTACAACCTGCATTATCTTGCCATTCCGATATGCAACCACTAGGAGCAGATCGGCAGTGAGCTCAAGATTCCGGAAATGCGGGCGAAAGCCTGGGTTTCCGGTCGTGCGAGGCCGGGGACATATTCCTCTCTCCCCAAAGGCGGCCAAGGATGCATGGCTCGTCTGTATGTCTCCGGCCTCGTTTCACTCCCCCAATTGATCAACTTTGTTTGCTTGAACGCAGCGTAGAGCGTGCGCGATTCTCTTTATGTTCACTCTCGGTTCGCACAGGACTTAAGAAAGTCACTCGATTTCAATGCAATGCGAAAACACTTGCCAAGAGAACAAAACGAGTACATTCTGCATTCCGGTGATGACGACTGGCAATTTGCACCGCAGAAGCCAGTGTGAAATAAGAGGAGCGAGCGATGGGGCAGACCAATCTAAGGGTGGTTGAAAGTAGTTCTATGGACAAGAACAAGGCGCTGGATGCCGCGCTGAGTCAGATCGAAAGGGTCTTCGGCAAGGGCTCCATCATGCGCCTGGGCGCAAATCCGGTTGAGGCAATCGAAGCTATTTCGACCGGATCCCTCGGGCTCGACATCGCGCTCGGGATTGGTGGCCTGCCGCGCGGCCGTGTGGTTGAAATCTACGGTCCGGAATCATCGGGCAAGACCACCCTGGCTCTCCAGACAATAGCAGAGGCGCAGCGGCGCGGCGGCATTAGCGCGTTCATCGATGCCGAGCATGCGCTTGATGCGGGCTATGCCCGCAAGCTCGGGGTGAATATCGAAGACCTGCTTATTTCACAGCCCGACACGGGCGAGCAGGCCCTGGAGATCGCCGATACGCTCGTCAGATCCGGAGCCATCGAGGTGCTGGTGATCGATTCGGTTGCCGCTCTCACGCCACGGGCGGAAATCGAGGGTGAAATGGGCGATTCGCTGCCGGGGATGCAGGCGCGCCTAATGAGCCAGGCGCTTCGCAAGCTCACGGCCTCGATCTCGCGAACACAATGCATGGTGATTTTCATAAATCAGATTCGCATGAAGATCGGCGTCATGTTCGGCTCACCCGAGACTACGACGGGCGGCAACGCGCTAAAGTTCTATGCTTCGGTGCGCCTTGATATCCGCCGCATCGGTGCAATCAAGGACAGGGACGAGGTTGTCGGCAACCAGACCCGCGTAAAAGTGGTGAAGAACAAGGTCGCGCCGCCCTTCAGGCAGGTCGAATTCGATATCATGTATGGCGAAGGAATTTCCAAGAACGGCGAGTTGCTCGATCTTGGAGTCACAGCCGGCGTGATCGAGAAGTCAGGCGCGTGGTTTTCCTATAGTGGCGAGCGTATTGGCCAAGGGCGGGAAAATGCCAAAAACTTTCTGAAGCAGCATCCCGAGATGGCTCAGGAGATCGAGCGCAAGATCCGGGAGAATGCCGGTCTGATCGCGGCGAAAATCACCGATGCTTCCAGCGAAGACGACCGCAGTGCCGACGCCGCCGAATAGACTTCGTCACTAGTAATCGAACAGTCAGCGAAATCCGTTCCCCCCCAAACCCCTCGGGGGCCGGAGAGGTGTGCCCCCCACACCGAAGAAGCGCCCTCCACGCCCCGGAGGGCGCTTTTGCTTGTCCGGAAGCCACTGCCGTCTTATGCAGAATGACTGCGAGCTTCGAATATGGAAAAGGTAACGATCTGCGATGTCCGGTTTGAATGAAATCCGTTCGAGTTTTCTCGAGTTTTTCCGCAAAGCTGGCCATGAGGTCGTGCCTTCGGGCCCGCTCGTGCCGCGCAATGACCCGACCCTCATGTTCACCAACGCCGGGATGGTGCAATTCAAGAATGTGTTCACGGGGCTGGAGCGGCGCCCTTATAGCCGGGCTGTGACCGCCCAGAAATGCGTGCGCGCCGGCGGGAAGCATAATGATCTCGATAATGTCGGTTACACGGCAAGGCATCATACCTTCTTCGAGATGCTCGGTAATTTCTCCTTCGGGGATTATTTCAAGGAACGGGCGATCGAGCTGGCCTGGACGCTGATTACCAAAGAATTCGGCCTGGCGAAAGATCGCCTCACAGCCACCATTTTCGCGGCTGACGACGAAGCCTTTCTGCTTTGGAAGAAGATTGCCGGCCTGCCGGAGTCGCGCATCATCCGTATCGCGACATCCGATAATTTCTGGGCAATGGGCGATACTGGCCCCTGCGGCCCCTGTTCGGAGATATTCTATGATCATGGGGAGCATATTCCCGGCGGCCCGCCGGGTTCGCCCGATGCTGACGGCGACCGCTTTATCGAGATTTGGAATCTCGTGTTCATGCAATTCGAGCAGGTCACCAAAACGGAGCGGGTGCCGCTGCCGCGGCCGTCGATAGATACAGGCATGGGGCTCGAGCGGATTGCGGCCGTGCTACAGGGAACGCATGATAATTACGAGACCGATCTTTTCCGCGCTTTGATCCGCGCGATCGAGGAGCAGACCGGCGTCGCCGCGGAAGGCCCGCGCAAACCGTCGAACCGGGTGATTGCCGATCATTTGCGCGCATCGGCCTTTCTCATTGCCGACGGGGTGCTGCCGTCAAACGAGGGCAGAGGCTATGTGCTGCGCCGGATCATGCGCCGGGCGATGCGGCATGCGGAGCTCCTCGGCGCCAAGGAGCCACTCATTTGGAAACTGGTGCCGGCCTTGGTGCGTGAAATGGGGGCGGCTTATCCGGAAATTCACCGCGCGCAGACCCTCATCGAAGACACGCTGCGGCTCGAGGAGAGCCGGTTCCGCCGGACATTGGAACGCGGCTTGAGAATACTCGATGAAGAGACGGCGGCCTTGAAAGCGGGCGAGAAGCTTGCCGGGCAGGTGGCGTTCAAGCTTTACGACACCTATGGGTTTCCGCTCGATCTGACGCAGGACGCGCTGAAGCCGCGCGGGATCGACGTCGATACCGATGTTTTCGCCAAGGAGATGGAGAAGCAGCGGGCCGAAGCGCGCAAGGCCTGGACGGGGTCGGGCGAGGCGACGACGGAAGCGGTTTGGTTCGACGTGAAGGAGCGAGCCGGCGGAACGGACTTCCTCGGCTATGACACGGAAGCGGCGGAAGGGCAAATCCGCTCGCTCGTGGCAGATGGCAAAGAAGTCGGTGCGCTCGAGGTTGGACAAAGCGGCGCGATCGTTCTCAACCAGACGCCGTTCTATGGCGAGGCAGGCGGCCAAGTGGGCGACCGGGGGGTCATCCGCTCGGCAGAGGGCGCCCTGTTTCGGGTAAGCGATACCCAAAGGCGGCTCGGCGATCTCATCGTCCATTTCGGCACGCTCGAAAAGGGCACGCTGAAGA
>DATFOT010000014.1:0-8430 GCA_035265265.1 Aestuariivirgaceae bacterium
CGATCGGCCGCACCGAACTGATGCATCCGGGGACCGAGGAAAATGCCCGTACTATCGACGTCCAGATCAACCGGCTCCGCCGTAAGATCGAGGCCGATCCGGCAGCTCCTGTTTATCTGCAAACTGTCCGTGGTGCAGGTTATACTCTCTACCTCGACTAGGAGGTTCGCAGGATGACCAGCGTGGCCGACAACCGCCATGACCGTGCCAAGCGGCACAGCTTGCTCTGGCACGTGAACCGCTTTCTCGAGCGCCACCTGCCCGATCGCCTCTATCCCCGCTCGCTGATCATCGTCGTCGCGCCGATGGTGATCCTCCAGGCGATCATGGCGTTCATCATCATGGAGCGCCATTGGGATAATGTCACCAAGACGTTGGCCAAGAGCTTGGCGCGGGAAATCACCTTCGTCACTGCCCTTTACGAAGGATCTCCAAAAACGCCGGAAGCGATCGCGGCGCTCATTGCCACTGCGAACGAGACGCTCGATGTCGTCTTTTCCATCGAGCATCTTTCCGACTTGCCGGCATCGCCGCCCGAGCCGCTTTTCTCCATCGTCGACAACAAGCTCACCAAATATCTGGAGCAGCGCGTAAGCAACCCGGTTGCCGTCGATACGGTTGGGCAAGCCGGCCAGATCGACGTGCGCATCAAGCTCGCTGACGATCTCGCGCTCCGCTTGCTGACCAGGAAGGAGCGTGCCTATGCCTCTAACACGTCGATCTTTCTGACCTGGCTTGTCGGTTCCTCGCTGGTGCTCCTCGCTCTGGCGATCTTGTTTCTACGCAAGCAGATACGCCCCATTCAGGATCTGGCCAAGGCAGCCCGCAGCTTCGGCATGGGCCGATCGGTAAATAATTTCCGTCCTTCGGGAGCGCGCGAGGTAAAGGAAGCTGCCAGCGCTTTCATCGCAATGAAGGAGCGCATCGAGAAGCACGTCGAGCAACGCACCGCCATGCTCGCAGGCGTGTCTCACGATATCCGCACGATCTTGACTCGCTTCAAGCTCGAATTAGCGATGCTCGACAAGCATCCCAAGCTTGGCGCGCTGCAGCAAGACGTCGACGAGATGCAGCGAATGCTCGAAGGCTACATCGCTTTCGTGCGCGGCGATGATGGAGAAAAAAGTACAACCACCGATCTTGCTGCCCTGCTGCGCGAAGTCGCCAACGATGCTGGACGCAGTGGATTGCCCGTCGCTCTGCAAGTGCCTCCCGCCCTCATGGTTGCGGTCAAGCCGCAGGCATTCAAGCGCTGCATCGCCAATCTGGTCACCAATGCGCTTCGCTATGCCGGCCAGGTTTCGCTTGGAGCCTCGCAGGCCGATCATCAGCTGACTGTTACCATCGACGATGACGGGCCGGGGATTCCGCCTGAACGCCGCGACGATGTGTTCAAGCCGTTTTATCGCCTAGATGATGCCCGCAATCTCGACGAAAGCGGCACAGGGCTTGGGCTTTCGATTGCCCGCGACATTGCGCGTGCGCATGGCGGCGACGTCATGCTTCATGAAAGCCCGGCGGGAGGATTGCGTGCAGAGATCCGCATTCCGGTATGAGGCGACTGGCATTGCTGCTGCAATCATGCAAAATTTTGTGAATTGCCCGCATCTGCCATTGACCGGTGCGCCGTTATGCGGCATGTACCCCACCATGTGCAGGAAACCCGCCATGTATGTCGTCAATTGGCTCCGCCAAAACCTCGGCGGCCGGGTCTGCACATGCGTTGACAGCTAGTTCGCTTCTTACAAACGCTAAGCTCCCGACCCCGCCGCCAAACTCCGCCGGCGGGTTTTGATTTTCTCGTCGGCGCCATCCGAAGGAGGAAATCATGATCCAGTTCACATCAATCCTTAGCCAATCATTTCCCTGCCTGGAAACTGTCAAACAATCGTCACCGAACACCTTTAGCGGAGCCGCATCATGATCTCCAACGAAACACTGCCTTTAAAGCCGCTCGAAACGGCGCCCTTGCCCAATCGTCTGATGAGCCGTGTCCGGCACTGGCGAAGCGCGGCCCGCACCCGCCGGCTGCTGCTCGATCTCGACGACCGGATGCTGCGTGACATCGGGCTCTCGCGCAGCGAATTGCTCTTCCCGCCGCGCGCCATTGGGTTCGGCCAGCCGTCGGCACCCAAGCTCACTCCGCTCGCGACAATGATCATGACCGTTCTCGTGGTCGTCGGCTCGTTAGCGATGGTGATGGCGGCGGGCAACAGAGAGGCCGCCCGGCCGATGCAGCTCGCCTCTTGCGCTCTATTCGAATCGCACTGCCTTGCGGGCGCTGTGCGTTTCGGACATTAGTGTTTTCATTCAGATCGCTCCGGCCCTGTGGGCCGGGGCTAATAAAGCCGTCCCCCATTCGGCACTTTGCGGTCGATCGTAACCAGCACCACTTCGCCCTGTTCATCGGGAAAACCCAATGTCAGCACTTCCGATCGGAACGGGCCGATCTGTCGTGGAGGAAAATTTACGACGCAGGCCACCTGCCGCCCCACCAGCATTTCCGCAGAATAATGCTTGGTGAGCTGGGCTGAGGATTTGCGCAGGCCGATCGCCGGGCCGAAATCGATCATGAGCTTGAAGGCCGGCTTTCGCGCCTCCGGGAACATTTCAACGGCAGTAATCGTGCCCACCCGCACATCGACCTTGCTGAAATCCTCGAAGTTGATTTGCGGCATCGCGCCGGCGTCTTTCATGACGTCTTCCCCCTGCCGAAAAACTGCCGGCCTGCTGCCCCCGCTGCCTTTGCCAGTCCTCCAATGACTGCGATGACCGTGCCCGCCCGGTCGCTGAATGCCGCCCAGTCTCGCAGAGCCCTGTCCAGCGCCGCCATCGTCCGCGAAAGCCCCGGATCGTCGTCTCCAATCCAGGCCGCGAGTGCTTTGACATAAGCTCGGCCCAAGCCCAGCTTTCCCAAGGACTGCCAGGCCGGTTCCTCTTCAACCTTGGCCGCAGCGGCAATCCAGCCGACCGTGACGGCAACAGACTGCAGCATGACCGCAGCCTCGCCCGGATCGCCGATCCGCCGCTTCATAACGCTGCCGATCACCGGCCGGTACGGCTGCATGATTTCCACCCGTTTGATGATCACGTCGAAAAGCCGGTCATGTGCTTCGCCCTCGGCGGGATATTTCTCGAATACCAGCAGCATGGCTCCGTCGATGTCCCGCGAGAAATCCCGCAATATTGCCGCCTTGGATGGAACATCGCGCATCATCGCGGCAATGCTCAGTCCCGACTGCTCCGCAATTGCCGCCATGGTGATCTCATGCCAGGGTCTGCGCTCTGCAAGCGCAAATGCCGCCTGGCGTATCCTGAGCTTATTGGCACCGAAATCACCCATGCCCCTGCCTGCCATAGCGACAGGGGCGGCGCAAGCCAATCGGTTCGGTGACTTCAGCCGGCAAGCTCGCGTGAGCGTTTCTCCGCCGCCGCGAGCGCGTCTTCGAAAAGCTTCATCATGCCGTTCTCCGCCATCAAGACCTGAAGCGCGGCATGGGTCGTGCCTTTTGGCGATGTCACATTCTGTCGGAGCGTCGCGGCAGGCAATCCGCTGACCCGCATGAGCTCCCCTGAGCCCGATACGGTCGCCCGTGCCAGCCGCGTTGCCAGCTCCTCGGGCAGGCCGAGCTTTTTGCCGGCTTCTGCGAGACATTCGGTAAGAAGGAAAACATAGGCCGGGCCGGATCCGGACAAGGCCGTGACCGCATCGATCTGCCGCTCATGGGCAACCGTCACCACTTCTCCGATAGCCGACAGGAGCGCGCGCGCCAGGGCGTGCTGCGTACTGCTCACGTTCTTGTTTGCCGCCATGGCCGTGATGGCACGGCCGACCGCCGCCGGTGTGTTCGGAATCGTGCGGATGATGGGGGCATCGCTGCCGAAATATTCCTCGAAGAATGCGATGGTTTTTCCTGCGACCACCGAGAGTATCAGCGGGCGCGAGCTTCGCAGCGGTGCTATCGCCGGCATCGCATCGGTGGCGGTCTGCGGCTTCACCGCCACCACGATGATCTCCGCATCCGCAATACCGCTTATCGGCGGGTTTAAGGAAATGGCGCTCTGCGTGATGAGGGACTTCACGTCCGCCGATGGCGCCGGGTCGATGACGGCGAGTTTCGCCGGATCAATATCCTCTTTCAGCCAGCCTTCCAGCATGGCGCTGCCCATCTTGCCGGCGCCCACCAGCACAAGCCTGCCCGCAAGCGAAATGGTCATGCTTCACCCTGCGTCTCCATCAGGCTCGACTGGATTGCTTCTTCCGCGCTCTTGCCGGCCCAGATGACGAACTGGAAAGCTGGAAAATAGCGCTCGCACGCTTCCAGCGCCAGACGCAGCAGCGTTTCGCACTGCGCATCGACGATTTCAACGCCGCCGGTAAGAATCAGGCCATTGCGGAACAGCAGCATGCCGTCATGGCGCCAGATGTCGAAATGGCCGAAATAAAGCTGCTCGTTGATGAGCGAAATCAGCCGCGCCACCTCTTCACGGCGGTTGGCCGGCACCTTCAGATCGAAGGTGCAGGCAAGATGCAGCCCCTCTATGTCGTCGCGCCAGTTGATGCAAAGGTGCAGATCGCTCCACGAGCCCTGCACGATCATGTGAACTTCATCGTCGCCCGGCCGGTCGATCGACCAGTCGTGAGCCGCGGCTATCTGCTCGATTCGATCAATTGGGTTTGCATTTTCCTGAACAAGCGCCCGCACGGCGGTCATGACGATTCCTCACTTTCATGCCGCTCGGCCGGGCCGAATCCCAAGCCGAATCACATCAGCAACCCAACTTGCCGGACCCGATTCGCCGCATCAAGTGCGCACGAGTCCTCGGCAAGGATTCTCCACATCTCTTGCAGGCATGGCAGTGACTCAGGGGAAGCTTAGCTCAACGGAGCTGCCGGGCTGCCAGCCGGGCCGAGCTTGGATTCCAGCTCGTTGATCCGCTGCTGCAGACGCTCGTTTTCCTCGCGTGCCTTCGCCGCCATCTGCTTCACGGCCTCGAATTCCTCGCGTTGGACGACATCCATTCCCGACATCGCCCGCTCGATCTGTGTGCGGACGAGTGAGTCGAACTCCCTGCGCGCGCCCTGCGCCGCTCCCGCCGCATTCGACATGAGTTTGGCTAGTTCATCGAAAAATCGCGAAGAGGTCGTGGTCATGGCCGTTCCTTCCGGGCTGTCGGACCCAAACTAGGCAGACAGCCCCAACCTTTCAAGTGAGCCGCGTAGCGCTTGACAGTCCATCGGCCTTCCCGCTCTTTCCCCCAGATGATTCGACACGCCGCTCTCGCCTTTCCCGACATCGACCCGATTGCCATTTCCATCGGACCATTCGAGGTCCGGTGGTACGCCCTGGCTTATGTCGCGGGCCTGCTTTTTGCCTTGGCCTATATGAAGCGTCTTGTCCGCAGCCCGGCACTGTGGGACGGCAAGCCCCCGACGATGACGCCCGAACACGTCGACGACCTTTTTCTATGGGCGACGCTCGGCGTTATTCTGGGCGGCCGCCTCGGCTATGTCTTTTTTTATGATCCAGGCTATTTCGCTGCCCATCCGCTGGACATCGTGAAGCTTTGGCAGGGCGGAATGTCTTTTCATGGCGGCTTCCTCGGCTCCATTGTTGCCTGCTGGGCTTTCGCCCGCGCGCGGGGAATTCGCCTTGATCAGCTCCTCGATCTCGCTGCCGCTGCCGTTCCGGTGGGGCTGGGCCTGGGCCGCTTGGCGAATTTTATCAATGGCGAGCTTTATGGACGTGTCAGCGAGGTCCCCTGGGCCATGGTATTTCCCCATGGCGGGCCGCTTGCCCGCCACCCGAGCCAGCTCTATGAAGCGTTTCTGGAAGGCTTCTGTCTCTTTCTGCTCTGCCGTATTGGCACGCACCGCTTCCTTGCCCTGCGCCACCCCGGTCGCGTTGCCGGGCTTTTCGTCCTGGCCTACGGCTTGATTAGGATATTTGTGGAGTTCTTCCGCGAACCCGATCCGCAGATTGGCCTTTATGCAGGAATTATAACGCGCGGAATGGTGCTCTCCATCCCCATGCTTGCCCTCGGCTCATGGCTGTTGATCCGCTCCCGCCGGACATGACCGAAGCGACGACACCGCTCGAGCGCGAACTCGCCGGCCTCATCGAGATGGAAGGCCCTCTCCCTCTTGATCGCTTCATGGCCCTCTGCCTTGGTCATCCGAGGCATGGCTTCTACATGACCCGCGATCCCCTCGGCGCGGCCGGCGATTTCACCACCGCCCCCGAAATAACCCAGATGTTCGGTGAGATCATTGCAATCTGGCTCATGCAATGCTTCGACCTAATGGGCCGGCCCGCCGCGGTCGACCTGATTGAGCTTGGCCCCGGGCGCGGCACGCTGATCGTCGATATTATGCGCGCCGGCCGGGCGATGCCGGATTTTCTCGGCTCCGTTCGGCCGAGGCTCGTGGAAATGAGCCCCCATTTGCGCGCTCTTCAGGCGAGCACGCTGCAAGCCGCCGGCATCGAGGCGACCTGGCATGGCAGTCTCGATGAAATTCCTTCAGGACCCACCTTGCTGTTAGCCAATGAATTTATCGATGCCCTGCCCGTCCGCCAGTTTCAAAAATTGCAGAACGGCTGGGCGGAACGGGTCGTCGTTCACCGCAACGGCAAACTCGCCTTGGGCCTGGTGCAGGCTGCGCCCTCATTGCCGCCATGGACCGCGGCCGCCGCGCCGGGCGATATCGCCGAGATCCGGCCTGCTGCCGACCGTCTGGGGGAAACGCTTGGCCGGCGCTTTGCCCTTCACCCCTCTGCGGCGATCATCATCGACTATGGCCATGCAGCATCTGCCTTGGGCGATACCCTTCAGGCGGTAGGCGGCCACCAGAAGGTTCCCATTCTCGACCGGCCGGGCGAGAGCGATCTCACCGCTCACGTCGACTTCCAGTCTCTGGGAGATGCCATTGCCCGGGGAGGCGCCACGGTCTTGCCTCTCATGAACCAAGGTGCCTTTCTGAAGGAAATGGGGCTTGAACTCCGAGCCGGAATTCTTGCCGCCAAAGCCACCGATGCTCAAAAGCGCGAGCTGGCCGCTGCCATGGAAAGAGTTGCAGGAGCTCGTGAGATGGGGCATCTCTTCAAGGTCTTGGCCACCACTTCACCGCGCCTTGGCCATCCCCATCCTTTCTCCGATTGATATCATGATCCAGGCAGGGTTGTTGAACGAAATTGCCGGTGTCGCGCATGGCTTCTTCACGCGTGAGGGAGGCACATCCCAGGGCCTGTTCAGTTCCCTCAACTGTGGCTTTGGATCAGGCGACGATCTGGACAGCGTTGCGCGCAACCGCGCGCTCGTGGCCGGTTCGATCGGCGTCGAGCCGGACAAATTGCTGACCTGTTACCAGGAGCATAGTCCGAGAGTGATTACCGTCTCGGCGCCTTGGCGGCGGGAGAACGCCCCACTCGCCGATGCGATGGTCACCAAGGAGCCAGGCATTGCGCTCGGTGCTCTGACCGCCGACTGTGCTCCGGTCATTTTTGCCGACAGCCGGGCTCGCATCATCGGAATAGCCCATGCGGGGTGGAAAGGGGCCCTGAACGGCGTTACCGACGCCACGATCAGCGCGATGGAAGAGCTGGGCGCGCGCCGGGCATCGATCATCGCCGTGATCGGTCCCGCCATTTCGGCGGCTGTCTACGAAGTCGGCCCGGAATTTCATAGCCGCTTTCTGGAGGCCGACCCCGCGAATGACGCTTTCTTCCGCCCTGCCGTCAGGGAGCAGCACTGGCTGTTCGATCTGCCGGATTATGTGTTGGCACGGCTGCGCCGCAGCGGCATCGGACGAGCAAATGATCTCGCGCTCTGCACCTATGACGATGAGCAGCGGTTCTTCAGCTACCGTCGTGCCACGCACCGTAATGAACCGCATTATGGCAGGCTAATCTCGGCCGTCGCCATTACCCACTGAACGGAAACTCCTCATGGCTCTGCATTTTGAACGGCGTGAATACAAGGAACGGATCGGCAAGGTCACCAGCGCGCTCGCTCAGCAGGGGCTCGATGGCCTCCTCATGTTCAACCAGGAAAGCATGTATTATCTGACCGGCTATGACACCTTCGGCTTCTGCTTCTTTCAATGCCTTTATCTCGGAACCGATGGCAGGCTCGCCCTCCTCACCCGGCTTCCCGATCTGCAGCAGGCACGGCATACCTCGATCATCGAGGATATTCGCGTCTGGACGGATCAGGCAGGGGCCAACCCGGCTGCCGATCTCAAGGAGATGATCCTCGATTTGGCGGGGCGCGGCAAAAATCTCGGCATTGAAAACAATGCCTATGGCCTTACCCACTTCAACGGCCGCATACTCGAAGAAGCCTTGTCTGGGGCCTGCAATCTCACCGACGCATCGAACCTGGTCAGCAGCATTCGACTGGTGAAGTCGAAGGCTGAGCTCGCCTATGTGA
>DATFOT010000015.1:0-3849 GCA_035265265.1 Aestuariivirgaceae bacterium
TGGGCAAAGGACCCAGCACCTTTCAAGATCAACCCGCACCACCTCATCCCGGGACCATACACCTAGTGAAAGTACACCGCAGATACCGAACCATTGAAGAATTTTATGAAACGAAAAACGGCGTTCATTCGTGTTGTCAGCGAATCCGAACCCGTACCGCGCAACGTAAACAGCATCCGGGCGCCTTGCCACACTGAGAGCCGGATGACTCCGGCTGCCACGGAAACGTATCCATCGGACCCGCTGCGGGCGAGGGTGGTAAAGAGAGTTGTCGTGTGTCCCCAGACGTTCGGGCCTGCCAATTTAGAGACGTGCTTGGTGCCGACCATCATATAGTCGACACCGTTAGCCCCAAAGGACGCTTGATACCTCATCAGTCGCGTCGCCCCATCTGCACTCATCGTGAAAAGCTCGATATGACCCGTGGCGGGAATGCTGTGGCCAACTCCGTCAAAATCAATCGTACCGACGAGTTGCCCACGATGGCAATTATCGGCCAGAAAAGTGTCCAAGTCCTCGATAAACACTTGCGCCCGAACCTCAAACCATGCTCGTCCCGAGTCCCCGAAATTCGCTTGAGGCACAGCAACCCAGCCCTTCATCACCTCGTGAAACCGCACGCCAACTTGTGACATAGTTGCCACTCCTTATGATTGCGAACTTTTCGTAAGGTTAGCTGCGGTATACTGAGCCAGCGCGCCTGGCATGCTCAGGCTGGCCATCAGTGGACGGCCTCTCTGGTCCCTGCGCCCCGGAGCGTGCCAATAGACCGCTCGACAAATCGGTCCGCCAAAGCCGCAATGGTCAACGATGGGTTTGCCCCCACCGGACCCGGCATAACAGATCCATCTGCGATGACGAGACCCGGAAAGCCGAAGACCTGCCCGAATGCATCGACCACTCCATGATCGGCGTCGCGGCCCATTGAGCAGCCTCCAAGAGGATGAACGGTAACCGTACGGCCAAAATACCCAAGAAGGTTTTGAACGAATCGCGCGCCGTGGAAATGCGCAATCTCGCTCATTGTTCTATTCATGTTCTTGAAGTACTCGATTGATGGTTTGCGCGGCCACTCGACAGCGAGCGAGCCTTCATCAAAGGTAATTCTTCCGCCGGCAACATCCCGACCCATCGCGAGTAGAGTTAGCGTAGACGCGCTCAGCGCGCCCGTTCCTAGTGCTCGGCTTATATCATGGCTGATGTTGCTGTCCTTGTTGAAACTGAGCCGGCGAGCTAGATAATGCCAAAGAAGCGATAGCATGTTTATCGAAAGGCGAGGGAGGTTTGCACCCTCAACTAGCCAGCTAGCAAAATGCGGCTGACCTCCGTCTTGGATGTATCCTCCGCGTCCGGCTCCCGGAATTCCGTCAAGTTCGTCAGGGATACGAATTGTGCTTGTGATAACCGGCCCGAAGGTCGGGTCAAGGAAGCGGGGCTCTTTAGTTCCTCTAATTTTGCAGCGCAAGGCAAAGGCGAGAAGGTCTCCGTTGCCGGAAAAACGGGACCCGAGTTGCGGACTTATTCCGGGAAAATGATGCTTATTGCGAAGTAGGAGAGAGGTTGAACCGAGACTGCCGGCCGCAAGCACGACAAGAGGCGCCTTTATGGTTTCCAGAGGTCGCACTGCGCCCATTGCCAGCGCTTCTAACCCGGGATGATAACGCACGTATTTGACCGTGCAACCGCCGCCGGGTAACGGGATCAGTTCCTTTACCTCGCAAAGAGGTCGTAGATCGGCCCCCTGCCTTACGGCCGTGCTGAGGAACATGTAATCCGTCGTGTTCTTGCTGCCGTAGTTGCAGCCAATGTCGCACTCGCCGCATAGCCGACAGGTATTCCGCGTACGTCCATGCAAGTTGGGTTGAAGCTCCCTGATCGGCTCACCAGGGACGGGGGGCCGTCCGTTATCAGCGAACGTGACCGCGAGATCGGGCATGGACCAATCTAGCTTGAGCGCTTCGGCCGCCTCTTGCATGGCATGAGTTTTGCCTGTCGAGCTGTATGGCGCGGTATCAAACGGATACTTTTGGGGCTGGAAACGCGCGTGAACACGATCGTAGTGAACCTCCAGATCGGCGCGGCTGACCGGCCAGTCCTCTCCGTCGGCTCCATTTCGAACGAACCACTTCTCGTCTTTGCGTAGCAAGACATTGGCATAAATGAGCGAACCGCCGCCGACTCCGCTGGACAGCACGGCATCAAGCGTTTTTAAGGTTAAAACCTCAAACAGTCCGAATAATCCCTGATCTGGGCGCCAGAAGTTCCCCGCCATAAGATGTGGGCTGCGTGGGAAGGATCCAGGTGGATAAAGTTTCCCTCGTTCTAAAATCACCACAGACAAACCGGCTTCAGCCAAGCGCCACGCCGCGACGGAGCCCCCAAACCCCGTGCCAATCACAACGGCATCCACGCGCTCCTCTTCTGTTGGTTTCAAATTGCCCCTCCTGAGTCGAGCGCGGAGTTGACGTGCCTGAGCCTATCCAAGCTATTGTAGATGAGCAACAAACGCAGAGCCCGTTCGCCTGCGCTGCTCGCATTGATACTTTCCCGGGCGCCGCCACAAAAATCGCGAGCGTCCTCTCCGGTGGATCGATGGTCGCAAGACCTACGGAAAACGCCCGGAAGCGCCGCTCGTAGGATTACCACGCGAGGTGTCCACGATCGCGATTTTGACGCGCGCCGCGCTGGCCCATCTGGCTCAGGACATCGTCGATTCCGAAGCCGTCGCGCTTGACTTCCGTCTCGGACCATATCTTCGCATCGAGCGGAATGAGGTAACTTTGGCGCGCCAACTGAATGCCAAAGCCGCCGAAGTAGAACAGTGCCGCCGAGGCGGGCTGAATCTCCGTAAGTAACGCGTCGATTGCACGGCGCATGGTTTCGCGGCTGGCGTTTTCTCTTTTGTCGACAACGAAATCGTTGCGGCGCAGTTCATCGGCCCGCAACCGGGCGTCTTTGGCGGCCGTCATGACCCGAGAACTCGCATCGGGATAATTTGCGCTACCGGTCACCAGCGCGAAACGCTTGCTGCTAGCCGGATCCGGTGCCTGCGCGAGCACCGCTGTGGCAGCGGCGAAGGCCATAAGAAGGGAGAACGCGCTCCTCGATTGCAAGGCAATATCTCTCCTTTCCCACCCTATCTCCGTACCTGACATGTTTCGCTGCAATTCCGACCCACCTTATACCAAGGGCCTTGACCTCTGACTCACAGAGCTTTCCCGGGGCGGGCTGAGCTGATTCCCTGGCGCGGGGAGAATGCGCGCCATGCCAGCCGCCGTGAGACTACGGACAGATTTTTCGGCCAGCGAGCTTCGTCGACTGGCGGCCACGACGAAGAACGCCAACCAGAGCCGTCGTCTGTTGTCGATCGCCGCGGTCCTGGACGGGATGAGCCGGACGGACGCGGCACGCATCGGCGGCATGGACCGGCAGACCCTGCGTGACTGGGTCCACCGCTTCAACGAGCGCGGTCCGGATGGATTGAAGGACGTCTGGTCGCAAGGCAAGCCACCGCGCCTCTGCGCCGATCAGCAGGCGGAGCTGGCGCGCCTGGTCGAGATCGGCCCGAACCGGGCCGTGCATGGCGTCGTGCGCTGGCGGCGGGTGGACCTGAAGGACCTCATCGCCGAGCGCTTCGGGGTCGCCTACCACGAGCGCACGGTGGGCAAGATCTTGCCCCGGCTCGGCTTCAGCCACATCAGCGCGCGTCCGCGCCATCCGGCCCAGGACGAGCAGACTGTGGCAGAGTTCAAAAAAACTTTGCGGCCACGCTGAAGGCCCACCTCGCCGATCTCCCGGCTGGCAAGCCGGTCGAGATCTGATTCCAGGACGAGATGCGCATCGGCCAGA
>DATFOT010000016.1:0-10242 GCA_035265265.1 Aestuariivirgaceae bacterium
CCCGAAGCGAGTGACGTGAAAGTGACCTCCAAAAATCACCGGGGTGGAGCGCCCTCGCACCATCTCTACTAAAACCAATGTTGGCGCCACCGCGAGGTGCCGCTCCACCCCTCCTTCATCCCGGAAGCGAAAGCTGGCGGAGGGAATTTCTATTTGCGTTCAAACGTCATGCGCGGACTTGATCCGCGCATCTGCCGCTGGCACGAGATCGCCGGGTCAAGGCGGGCCATGACGAAAGAGAGAGCCCGGCGATGACGAATGATCATCAAGCCGGCCTTGCGGCTCATAGAGAAAACATTCGACCCTCGAACCTTCGGAATCCGTCGTGGAGGCTGGTGAAGCGGTGCGGCAGATTTCCATGGCGAATCGACAGCGCGGATGAAACCGGCAGCCCGATGGAACGATTTCACTGCCCGTGGTATCGGCCGGCAGCATGACACGGGTGCGCTTCCTGGCAGGATCGGGATCGAGAATGGCCGACACGAGAGCCTGGGTGTAGGGGTGGCGAGGCGCTTCGAACAGGCGATCGGCCCTGCCGTATTCGACAATGCGGCCAAGGTACATGACGGCGATTTCATCGCTCATATGCTCGACCACGGAGAGGTCGTGAGAAATGAAAATATAGGAAAGTCCGAGCCTTCGCTTCAGATCCAAAAGCAGATTCAGCACCTGCGACTGAATGGAAACGTCGAGCGCGGAAACCGGCTCGTCGAGAACCAGGAGCTTCGGTTCGAGGGCAATCGCCCTGGCGATGCCGATGCGCTGCCGCTGGCCGCCGGAAAATTCGTGAGGGTAGCGCCGCACTGCCGGTGCATCGAGGCCGACCAACTCGAGCAACTCCGCCACGCGCCTTTCTCTGTCGGCACGGCTGCCGATCCGGTGAATGGCCAGGGGCTCGGAGATGATTGCTCCGATCGTCATGCGCGAATCGAGCGAAGCATAGGGATCCTGGAAAACCATCTGCATATCGCGGCGGCGCCGGCGAAGGCCGGCATTGTCGAGCGCCAGAAGGTCGTCACCGTCGAAGTGAATGGTGCCGGCATCAGGCTCGAGAAGACGAAGAACAAGCCGTGCCAGAGTGGATTTGCCGCTGCCGGATTCACCGACAATGCCCAGTGTCGCTCCCTTGGCGAGAGCGAGGCTCACTCCATCGACCGCGCGAAGGGCCGCGGCGCGACCGCGCACGGGAAAATCCTTCACCAGATGGCGCAGTTCGAGGAGGGGCGTCATGGAATCGGATTCCAGCAAGCCACATGGTGATCTCCACCGCCGGCGAGAGCAGGCACGGTTTCGCGGCACAGAGGCAAGGCGCGGGGGCAACGCTGGGCAAAGAGGCAGCCGAGACGCGGCTGCTGCGGGGAAGGAACCGTGCCCGCTATGGTCACGAGACGCTCGCCCTTGCGGGCACGGCGCGGGGACGCAGCGAGAAGGCCCGCGGTGTAGGGGTGCCGCGGCGCGCCGAGGACTTGGCGCGCGCTGCCGGTTTCGACTACACGCCCGGCATACATCACCACCACATGGCTGCATAATTCCGCAACCACGCCGAGGTCATGGGTGATGAGCAGAATAGACAGGTCCATCGTGTTCTGCAGGGCGCGCAGGAGATCGAGAATCTGCGCCTGCACGGTGACATCGAGCGCAGTGGTCGGCTCGTCGGCTATCAGCAGGCTTGGCCGGCACACCAGAGCGATGGCTATCATCACGCGCTGGCGAAGACCACCGGACAACTCATGGGGATATTGCTGCAGCCGATGGATAGGGTTTGCTATGCCGACGTCCTTGAGGATTTCAGCCGCGAGCGGGCGCGCTTGCGATGAGCGAAGGCCGCGATGAAGGCGAAGCACTTCGACGATCTGATCCCCGACCCGCATCGTCGGATTGAGGCTCGTCATCGGTTCCTGGAAAATCATGCCGATGCGGTCGCCGCGAATTTTCTGCATCTCCTTCTCGCTGAGCGTCAGGAGATCGGTGCCGCCGAAAAAGATCCGGCCGCTCTCGATGCGCGATGGCGGAGAGGGAAGCAGACGCATGATGGTATGGGCGGTTACGCTCTTGCCGCAGCCGGATTCACCGACGAGGCCGACCGTATGGCCACGGGGGACGGCGAAGCTTACGTTCTCCACCACGCGGACCGGACCCAGTTCGGTATTGAAGCCGACGCTTAGCTGGCTGACACGGAGCAGCAGCCCATCATTCATTCGAAAACGACACGGGGGAAATAAAACGAAACGACCCAGTTCGGCATATCGACGATTTCGCTGATGCGCAGGTCGGCGCATACGCTGCAAAGCATATAGGCGTCGACCGGGCTCATATTATACCGCTTGGAAAGCAGATCGATCATGCCGCGAACAGCAGCTTTCGCGGCCTCCATGAGATCGGGCGCAATTCCCGTTGTCGCCTCGTAGCCCTTGACGTCGAAGTGGCGCGCCACGGGCCCCGGCGTGGTGAAGCGAGGGAAGGGCAGGTTGGCACCCTTTATCAGGTCGAAGCGGGCGGCAAGGCTGCAGGGGCTTTCGATGGCGGTGCCGCAAACTTCGCCGTCGCCTTGCGTTGCGTGGGTGTCGCCCACGCTAAACAATCCGCCTTGCACGTCGACGGGCAAGTAGAGCTCGCTGCCCGACGAGAGATCGCGGATATCCATATTTCCGCCCATGCGGCGCGGAGGAACGATGGAATGCATGCCCGGCTCGGCAGGCGCCAGGCCGATCGTTCCGCAAAAGGGCTTGAGCGGCACGCGCCCGCCAGGGCCGTACATTGCCGGTGCAAGGCTCGCGGCATCGTATTTCCACAGGTGGAGAGCGGGCTCAGTGAAATCTTCAGCAAGCAAGCCGAAGCCTGGGATGTTCGCCGTCCAGCCCCAGCCCGAGGGAGCGAAGGACAGAAGGGTGACCTTGACCGCATCGCCGGGCTCGGCGCCGTCGATATAGACGGGACCTGCCACCGGATTGACCTTGCCGAAATCAAGGGCAGCGATGTCGGCAACAGTCGAGGCAGGGCTGAGCTGGCCACCCGAGGAGTCAATTGGATGGAACGCGACCGTCTCACCTGGTGCAATCCGCGCGGCGGGGGGATTGGCGTTGTCCCAGCCGAAATGGCACTGCCGCTCATGGATCGTATATCGGTGCTTGTGCATGGGAGTTCCAAAGCTTGGTGCCGGCCGGGGCTCACGCCCCGGCCGATTCACGAATGCCAATCGGCTATTGCGTGTCCTTTGCGTAGATATAGTCGTAGTTCACCGGGATGTGGATCGGATCGGTGAAGAGAGCGGGATCGCCTCCGAGCCTCGCCGAATGGTAGGTGAACCGCTTCTCATTGAAAACGGGCGCCCATGGCGCGTCCTTCAGAACCTCGTCGAAGACGGCGCGCCATTCGAGAATCCGTGCCTCCGCCTGGTCACTCTTCACCATGGCATCGGCCTTCGCGGCGCGCGCATCAAGCTCCTTGTTACAGTATTTCGACCAATTCCAGCCGCCTTCGACAGCGCCGGCACAGCCGAGAATGCCGTAATAGAAGTTTGCCGGATCGGGGAAGTCGGCAATCCAGGCCATGCCGCCCGACCAGATCATCGGCGCCTTTCCAGCACCCCCCGCGGCGATGACTTCCGCCTGGGCGAGCGAGCGGATCTCGGCCTTGATACCGACCGCCGCCAAATCCTGCTGGATGGCTTGGGCTATGCGCGGATTGGGGTCGACGTTCATGGCATAAAGCTCGGTGGCGATCTCGGCGGCGCCGGCTTCGGCGAGGAGTTTTTTCGCCCCCTCCGGATCGTGTGGATAACCCTTGTTGTCGGGATTATAGCCCGGCATCGCCGGCGGCAGAGCCTGGGTAGCCGGCGCGCCGCGGTTGTTGATCAGCCTGACGATGCGATCCTTGTTGATGGCCATGTTCACCGCCTGGCGAACCTTCACATTGTCGAAGGGAGGGCTGGTGACGTTCATGGTCAGATAGCCGGTGTGGAGCTGCTCGCCAGCGGCAATCAGTTCCTTATTGGCGGGATCGGCCATCACCTCGGCGAATTGAGCCGGCGGAATGCCGTCGCCAACGATATCAACCTCGCCCTTCTTGAGCCTGAGCACGGCAACCGTCGGATCTTGGCCGAATTCGAAGGTGAGCTTGTCGAGATAGGGTACGCCCTGCCTGAAATAATCCGTGTTGCGTTCGAGCACGATGCGCTGGCCCGGCACCCATTCGACGAATTTGAATGCGCCGGTGCCGACGGGCTGCTTGCCCCAGTCGGCGCCCGCTTTCTCGATTTCCTCCTTCGGAACGACAAAGCCGAAATTGATCGCCATGAGATGGAGAAAGGTGGCATCGGGACGGGTGAGCGTCACGACGACGGTGCGGTCGTCGGGGGTCGCTATGCCGGACAGTTCTGTCGCCTTGCCGCCGGCGATATCGTCATATCCCTTGATCATGCCGAAATAGCCGCCACCGGGACTCTGGGTCGAGGGATTGGTGGCGCGCTCGAGCGAATATTTGACATCGGCGGAAGTCACCGCGCGGCCGTTATGAAACTTCAGCCCCTCCCTGAGCTTGAAGGTGTAGGTCAGGCCATCGTCGGAGACGGTGTAGCTCTCCGCCAGATCCGGCTCGAGTTCGGTCGTCCCCGGCTTATAATCCATCAGCCCGTCGAAGATCGACTTGATGACGGACCAGTTCTGCCAGTCATAGCCGACCTGGGGGTCGAGGGTGGTCAAGTCGTTGTTGAAGGTCACCACGGCGGCGCCGCCCTGTTTGGGCGCTTGCGCAAGTGCGTAGGGTGCCGCGGCTACCAGCGCCAAGGCGGCGGCAGCCGAAATCAGAATGCGTTTCATGTTTGAAGTCCTCCCTGAACTCACGGATGCAAGCAAGCCGAACAGGAAAGGGCATATCAGCGCAATCGGATGCGCGGGTCAATCAGCGGCGCGAGCAGGTCGGCGATGAGGTTTCCGAGAACGATAAAGACCGCAGCAACCGTCGTGATACCCATGATGATCGGAAGGTCCAAGGATTGGATGGCCTGCCACATCAACTGGCCGATACCCGGCCACCCAAAGACATTCTCGACGACGACGACACCCGA
Source organism: Aestuariivirgaceae bacterium (assembly GCA_035265265.1). Classification (GTDB taxonomy): domain Bacteria; phylum Pseudomonadota; class Alphaproteobacteria; order Rhizobiales; family Aestuariivirgaceae; genus DATBLQ01. The sequence continues at coordinate 5,066 of DATFOT010000016.1, forward strand.
CATGAATATCCCGATATCCAGCCCGACCATGGCAATGATCGGCAGGATGGCGTTGCGGAAGCCATGGACCAGGGTGACGCGCCATTCAGGCATGCCCTTGGCCCGCGCGGTTCGGATGTAATCCTGGCGGAGGACTTCGATCATGGAAGACCGGGTCATGCGCGAGTACCAGCCACCCCCGGCAAGACCAAGGGTCAGGGCAGGAAGTACCAGGTGGCTGAGCGTGCCATAGCCACCAAGCGGCAGCCAACCGCCCAGATAGGCGAATACATAGAGAAGGGTCAGCCCGAGCACGAATTGCGGTGTCGACACGGTCAGGAAGGAGAGGGTCATGGCCAGCTTGTCGCCAAAGCGTCCGCGGCGGGTTGCCGCATAAACGCCCGCAGGCAGGCCGATCATGAGCTCAGCCAGAATGGCACCGAGCATGAGCAGCAGGGTGGGCGGCAGCCGTGAAGCGATGAGCGGCGCCACATCGGATTTTCTGGCATAGGATTTGCCCATGTCGCCCTGGACGAGGCGCGACAGATAGCGCGCATATTGCTCAGGGAGGGGACGGTCGAGGCCAAGCTGGTGGCGGATCTGTTCTCTGACTGCCGGAGTGGAGGTGCGCCCGGCAATCATGGCGACGGGATCGGCGGGTACCATGAAGGTTAGGCCGAAGGTAATTACGCTCACGCCGAGAAGAATACCGAGAGAGGCGAGCAGCCGGCGTGCCAGATAGGGGAGCATCAGCGGCCCCTCTGTGTGGGGTCGAGCGCGTCGCGCAAGCCGTCGCCAACGAGGTTGAAGGAAAGCGCCAGGATGAGGATCGCGGCACCGGGGATGAAAACCAGCCAGGGCGCATTGAGGAAATAGGATTGGCTCTCGAATATCATCATTCCCCAGGCGGGTGTCGGTGGCTGCACACCCCGCCCAAGGAAGGAAAGCATGGATTCGAGCAGCACGGTGGTGGCTATTCCAAGCGTGCCATAAACAATCAATGTCGGGACGAGATGCGGCATCAAATGGCGGAGAAGGATTCTGCCGGTGCCAGCGCCCATGGCGCGTGCGGCCTCGATGTAGTCGCGTTCGGCAAGCGCGGCCGTCTCGGCATAGACGACGCGGGCGACCTGAACCCAATTAACGAGGGCAATCACGAGGACGACGATCATCAGCCCGGGCTTCAGAATGGCGGTAAGGGCGATCGCCAAAAGCAGCGGCGGGAACGCCATCATCAAATCGGTAAAGCGCATGATCGAGGCACCAATCCAGCCGCGAAGGTAACCCGCCGTCACGCCGAGAACGCTGCCGAGGGTTACTGCAATGCCATTGGCAAGGACGCCGATCAGTATGGACGTTTGGCCGCCGAAGAGCAGCCTGGAGAACTGATCGCGGCCGTTGGTGTCGGTGCCGAACCAGAATCTCAGGCTTGGCGGCAGCGGCGAACCTTCCAGGGTGAGGCCGTCAAAAAACTGCTCATTCGGATCATAGGGGGCAATGAGCGAAGCGGCGAAGCCGGCAGTCACCAGAACGGCTATGATGACCAGCCCCGCGAGCGCGAGCTTGTCGCGGCGAAACCGAAACCAGAAAGACTTCATACGATTGCCTTTAAGGGCGTGGTGCTCGCTGCAATCTTAAGCAGAGCGCGGCCGCTTGAGAAAGAATTTCTCCAACTAATCGGGCAGCCATTTCCGAGCTTTGTTGCCGAGGATGGCTTCAGCCTCGTTCACTAGGTCGTGCACGATTTTTCTTGCCGGAACGACATCGTGAATGAGCCCAATCGCCTCGCCCACGATGCCGCTGACGATCCGTTCATCCCCGCTCGCGGCTGCCTTAGCGTAGCGCTCGGCTTCGGATTCAACGACCTTCCGCAGCTCCGCCTCGCGGCCATGCCAGCGATCGGTTGTTTCGCTCTTTAAAGTGCGCAGATTGTAGCGCAGCGGCCAGAAATCCAATCCACGCACCATGTCGATGACGCGTGAACGCAAGGTGTCATCGCCGCTGGCAGACAGAGCCGCCTTGTGGAGGCTTGGGTTCACAATAGCTTCCTCGCTTGCCCAAAAGCGCGTTCCAACCACCACGCCATCGGCCCCCAGCACAAGGGCTGCGGCGAGGCCGCGGCCATCGGCGATCCCGCCTGCGGCGCACAGTAATACATCGGGAGCGCGCGCCGATAGAAGATCGGCGACCTCGGGCACTAGGGCAAAGGTTGCGCGTTTCTCGCCATGACCGCCTGCTTCGGCGCCCTGGGCGACCAGGACGTCGGCACCGACGTCGATCGCGTGTTGCGCATCGGCGAGCGTCTGAACCTGGCAGATCAGCGGCACTCCCTTGCGCTTGATCGCGGCAGCGAACGGTTCAGGGTTGCCAAAGGAGAGAAACATGGCGCCCGGCGCATGGTCCAGAGCGATATCGAGCAGATGAGGTTGCTTGTGCAGCGACCAGGTTATGAAACCGCAGCCCACAGGCTGATTGCCTGCTGCCGCAAACTGCTCGCGCAGCCAGCGCTCGTCGCCATAACCACCTCCGATGAGCCCCAAGCCGCCCGCCGCCGACACTGCCGCTGCCAATCTGCCGCCACTCACGAAACCCATGGGCGCGGAGATCACTGGGTGATCGAGCTTGAACGCTTGTGTGAGGCGCGTGCGCAGCATTGCTTCGAATGATACAGAACCGATCAGGCCGGAACAAATTTGCGCAGCGCAATCCGCCGATGCGTCAGGCGCAGAGGTGGCGCGACAAGGGGCAGGAAGAAGCCCGGCCATTCCGACCGGGCTTCCGAGCTGTTCAAGTCTTGGCTATATCTATCTCCTTCGTCTCCCTAAGGAAGAAGAAGCCGATAATTGCGGTTCCGATGGCCACGATGATTGGATACCACAGCCCGTTGTAAATGTTGCCGGTCGAAGCAACGATTGCGGTGGCCAGAAGCGGCAGCATTCCCCCGAACCAGCCATTGCCGATATGGTAGGGCAGGGACATCGAGGTATATCGGATCTTGGTGGGGAACAGTTCCACAAGAAATGCCGCGATGGGTCCGTAGACCATGGTGACATAGATCATCATGAGTGAAAGTATCGACAACGCGAGCGGCCAGTTGATCTTGCCGGGATCGGCAAACTTCGGCGAATAGACGATCTTGCCTTCCTTTTCCTCCTTCTTGAGATTTGGATAGCCCGTCGACAGAAGCTTTTCGTTCCAGGTATCGGCGTTGAAACCCTCAATCGTGTCAGTGCCGATTTTCAAGATCGGCGCCGTTCCTGCCGGTCCCGGCTCCTTGGTAAAAGACAAACCTGCCTTGGTCAGAAAGTCCGTCGCCTTGTCGCAATCGGAAAAGGTCGACCAGGGACCAACGAAGACGTGCATCTTGCAGGTCGACTTGTCTACCGTGACGGCGATGGGATGGCTTGCCGCATAGGCCTGCAGATCAGGGTTGACAGCTTTGGCAAGGCCGGCGAACAGCGGAAAATAAGTCAAGGCCGCTATGACACAGCCAGCCAAGATGATGCGCAATCGGCCAATGCGATCGCTTAGCCAGCCGAAGAAAACAAAGAAAGGCGTGCCGATGATCAGGGATATGCCGATGAGCCAATAAGCAGTGAGATAATCCACCTTCTGCGTGATCGTAATGAAAAAGAGTGCGTAGAACTGGCCCGTGTACCAAACGACGCCCTGTCCAGCGGTGGCGCCCAATAATGCGAGGAGCACGTATTTGTTATTGGGATAGCGGAAAAAGGAATCGGTCAGAGGCGATTTGGAGCCCTTGCCTTCATCCTTCATGCGTTTGAAGACGGGTGACTCGTTAAGGCGCAGGCGGATGTAAACCGAGAAAATCAGCAGGAGCAGCGAGACAAGGAATGGGATGCGCCATCCCCAGGACGAAAAGGTATCGCTCGTCATGCTGGCTCGGGATACGCCGATCACCAATAGGGACATGAAAAAGCCGAGCGTTGCGGTTGTCTGTATCCAGCTCGTTGCGTAGCCGCGCTCGCCCTGGACGGCGTGTTCGGCCACATAGGTGGCAGCACCACCGTATTCACCGCCAAGCGCCAAGCCCTGAAGCAGGCGAAGGCTGACCAATAATATGGGTGCAAGCCAGCCGATGGCAGCATAGGTAGGCAACAGGCCTACCGCGAATGTCGCGCCGCCCATGACCATGATCGTTATGAGGAAGGTATATTTGCGTCCTACCAGATCACCGATGCGGCCGAACACGATAGCGCCGAACGGTCGGACGAGAAAACCAGCGGCATAGGTCGCGAATGCGGACAGGAGAGCAGCGGTGTCGTTCCCCTTGGGGAAAAACAATGCAGCAAAGAACGGTGCGAGCGTTGCATAGAGATAGAAATCGTACCACTCGAAAACCGTGCCGAGCGAGGAAGCAAATATAACCTTGCGTTCTTCAGCCGCCCCGGCGCGAACACGCCCTCGGCCCTTGATGTCAGCAGTGGACATTTGTAAAGCTCCTCCCAGGTGAGCAAATTATCCGAGCAGATTCGGCCGCCGAAGCGACGTAGAAAGAGCTTACTCAGCGCCAGGATTTATCCCAGCTAGACTTTAGTAGGAATGGGAAAAAACGGGCGGAAATGCGGGTTTACGGGCGCAGCTGAGCTCTGTTGTGCTCAATTCCCATCAGGGTCAAGGCGTGCGAGCCTGCCAGCAAAATCAGCAGAACGCCTAAAAACAGGAGGGCTGTCGGCGGTATCAGGGGAACCTTAAGGAGATCCTTCCGACGCCCGCTGCGAACAGAGTAGAAGACTGTCAGCACTATCCCGGCTGCCAATAAGGCGAAGGTGACGGTCCAGTCCATTTCCCGAGCTTACACCGTTGTCGGTCAGACTGCCTGGCGCGTTATGCATATGCAAGCACTATCGTCAGGGAAGCAGGCTCACAATTCGCGGCCAGACATTGGACGGGACAGAAAACGCACGAGGCTTCGTGCGGCCAACGCTCCTGCTCCCTCACGAACATGGAGCAGAACACGGCCGGCTCTATACGTTAGTTGGGCCCCGGTTTTTCTGGTCGCTGGATTTGGGGTTTCGCCATCGTTATCCGTGGCACCTCCCTGGTTTCAGCTTTGCAGCCCTGCCGATAGATGGCAGGGCCGGAATTAATCAGCCGACAATTGAGGAGATAGGTTGTATCAGGAGAAGGCCTGGAACAAAGAGCAAGCATTACCGGCACCAGGATAATGGCTACTG
>DATFOT010000017.1:0-2991 GCA_035265265.1 Aestuariivirgaceae bacterium
CACCTCGACGCGGTAGCGCTTGCTGACGCGGGCTGCCACGGCTTCGCGCAACTCGCTGATCCCGACAGGCGAAGTATAGCCGTGCGGCCCGTCGCGCGCAGCTTTCTGAGCGGCTTCCAGCACATGCGGCGGCGGGTGGAAGTCGGGCTGGCCGATGCCGAGGTTGATGATCGGCTTGCCTTCCCCCTTGAGCTTCAGCGCCCGGTCGAGGACCGCGAACGCCCCTTCTTCCTCGATGCCGGTGATTGCGGGATTTGGCAACAGCATCATGGCCGCTGCTCCTCGATGCTGGGATCAAGCAGCCGGCTGACGTTCTTGCCGCCATGACGGCTTGCCGCCTGGAAAATCCTGTACGTCTCCTGTGCGAGAGGCGACAGCATGCCGAAGCTTTCCGCCAGAGTGCAGTAATACCGCATGTCTTTCTCGGCATTGACCATCGAGAACAAGTAACCGTCGTAATCGCCCTGAAGCGCCGGGCCGACCATTTTCTTGAGTGCCCCCGAATTTGTCGAGCCCAGCAGCTGAACGTCGTAGAGCTTGCCCCAGTCCACGCCGGCCTGCCGGGCCGCCTTATAGCTGTCGGCGATTACGCCGATCATGCCCATGACGAGATAATTGCTGATGAGCTTCGCCCGGTGTCCGGCCCCCGGCGGCCCGAAATGATGAACTCGGGCGCAATAGGCGGAAAGTAGCGGCTCGATCGACGCAAACGTCGCTGCATCTGCCCCGACGAGCGCGCCGCCTTCGCCGGCGGCCATCTGTTCGGGGCCCCCGGTCATCGGCGCGTCCGCAAACCCGACCTTTTGCCGCGCCAGATCCCTGGCGAGTTCTTCGGTGACGCGCGGATCGGAGGTCGTCGTGTCGATGACGATCTGCCCCGCTCCGAGATGAGGTTTGAGAGTGTCGATAAGCCCCGCGACGGTTTCTGCATCATTGACGCAGAGAATGACGGCGCCGGCACCTTGGGCGAGCTCGGCGACACCCCCTGCTTCGCTGGCACCTTGAGCCTTCACCGCTTCGATCGGCGCGCGATTGCGATGCGCCATCACGCGCACCTGATGCCCTGCCTTGAGCAGACGGGTCACCATGCCCTGGCCCATCAGGCCCACGCCGATGAATCCGATCTGCATTATGTGATCTCCTCAAGCCCCGGGCGCACTTTAGCCCATACACCCTGCCAAGACTGCATGGTAACCTTTTGCATCGAAGTTTGGGAGAGAGCGATGTCGCAGCGTTTGAACTACATCGGTGGTGAATGGGTGTCGGGAAAGGCGGTCATCCACGATATGAATCCCTCCGATCTGAACGATGAGGTTGGCCAATACGCCGCCGCCGACGCTGCCCAGACGGCTCATGCCATTGCGGCGGCGAAAACGGCTTTCGCGCAATGGTCCGCCGCGACCCCGCAGCAGCGTTTCGACTGCCTCGATGCGATCGGCACGGAAATTCTCGCACGCCGAGACGAACTGGGCAGGCTGCTTTCGCGCGAAGAGGGAAAGCCTCTGGCCGACGGAATCGGCGAGGCGGCGCGGGCAGGCTATATCTTCAAGTTTTTTGCCGGCGAAGCCCTGCGCATCGACGGCAATGTCGTGGCCTCGGTGCGCGCCGGTGTCGATATCGCGGTCACCCGCGAGCCCTTGGGGGTCGTCGGCCTGATCACGCCCTGGAATTTTCCAGCCGCCATCCCCGCATGGAAGATCGCCCCGGCGCTTGCCTATGGCAACACCGTCGTCTTCAAGCCTGCCGAGCTGGTGCCCGCCACTGCCTGGGCCATCATCGATATCGCCGCACGCTCGGGCCTGCCCAAGGGCGTGCTCAATCTCGTCATGGGCAAGGGCTCGATCGTCGGCCAGGCGATCATCGACAGCAGGGATGTTGCCGCGGTGAGCTTCACCGGTTCGCAGGCTGTGGGCGCCCGCATCGCCCAGAGCTGCGCCGCGCGCGGCGCCAAATTCCAGCTCGAAATGGGCGGCAAGAATCCCCTTGTCGTGCTCGATGATGCCGATCTGCCGCTTGCGGTCGCGGCCGCCGTCAACGGCGCCTTCTATCAAACGGGGCAGCGCTGCACCGCATCGAGCCGCCTCATCGCCACCCGCAAAATCCACGACAAATTCGTCGACGGTGTCATCGCCGCCATGAAGGAGCTGAAGGTCGACAATGCTCTCGAGCCCGGAACTCAAGTGGGACCCGTCGTCGACGACCGCCAGCTCGCGCAGGACATGGAATATCTCGATATCGGCCGCGCCGAGGGCGCCGAGCTGGCCTGGGGTGGCGAGCGGCTGAACCGCGCCACCAATGGCCATTATCTCCAGCCGGCACTGTTTGTGAACACGAAAAACGATATGCGCATCAACCGCGAGGAAATCTTCGGTCCCATCGCATCGGTGATCAGGGTCGACGATTATGACCAGGCGCTCGCCATCGCCAATGATACCGGCTTCGGCCTCTCTTCCGGTATTTTCACCACCTCGCTGAAACACGCCGCTCACTTCCGCAAACATAGCGAGGCGGGAATGGTGATGGTCAATCTGCCGACTGCCGGGGTGGACTATCATGTGCCCTTCGGCGGCAGCAAGGGCTCGAGCTACGGCCCGCGCGAACAGGGCCGCCAGGCCGTGGAATTTTTCACCGCCTCGCGCACGCATTACGTTTTGTCGGGTTGAGCACTTCGTCATCGCCGGGCTCGACCCGGCGATCTCGTGCCAGCGGCAGATGCGCGGGTCCAGCCCGCGAATGACGATATTATGAAACACGTCATCACCGGGCTTGACCCGGTGATCTCCCTCCAGCCGGCAGATGCGCGGATCGAGTCCGCGCATGACGCAAAAAAATTCACAAATAGAAAATCCTTCCGCCAGCTTTCGCTTCCGGGATGAAGGAGGGGTGGAGCGGCACCTCGCGGTGGCGCCAACATTGGTTTTAGTAGAGATGGTGCGAGGGCGCTCCACCCCGGTGATTTTTGGAGGTCACTTTCACGTCACTCGCTTCGGG
>DATFOT010000018.1:0-3309 GCA_035265265.1 Aestuariivirgaceae bacterium
CATCGACATCACGCTGATTGTCGACGGCTGGCACGGCGATTCGAGCCGCATGTATGCAGTCGGGCCTATCCAGCGGCGGGCCGAACGGCTGATCGAGATCACCTACGAGGCTCTCATGCGCGGCATAGCCGCGGTCCGGCCCGGCGCACGCACCGGCGATATCGGCCATGCCATCCAGAGCTTCGTCCAGTCCGAACGCTGCACCGTGGTGCGCGACTTCTGTGGCCACGGGCTCGGCCGGCTCTTTCACGACATGCCGAACATCCTTCATTACGGGCGGTCCGGCGAGGGCATCATGCTGAAGCCCGGTATGTTTTTCACCATCGAGCCCATGATCAATTCCGGCAGGCCCGAGGTGAAAGTTCTGTCCGATGGCTGGACAGCCGTTACCCGCGACCGCACCCTCTCCGCCCAGTTCGAGCACACGGTGGGCGTGACCGAAGACGGCTGCGAAGTCTTCACCCTGTCGCCGAAAGGCTATGACTGCCCGCCTTATCGGCTGGTCTGAGCATCGCGCGAGGGGCAATGCCGGGGGAATTCGAGGAGGCGGACGGCAGGCCGCATTTTATCGGGCACCGCGAGCGCCTGCGTGAGCGCTTCCGAACCGCCGGCCATGAAGCACTCCATGATTACGAACTCCTGGAGCTCGTTCTGTTCCGCGCCCTGCCCCGCCAGGACACCAAGCCGCTCGCCAAGAAGCTCATCGAGAAATTTGGTTCCTTTGCCGAGGCGGTCGCCGCCCAGCCCGAGCGGCTGAAGGAGATCAAGGGTGTCGGTGAGGCGGTGATCACCGAGCTCAAGCTCATCGAGGCAGCATCACGGCGGCTCATGCGCGGCCATCTCATGAATCGGCCGGTGTTGCAGTCCTGGTCGCAGCTGATCGAATATTGCCATGCCTGCATGGCCTATAGCGACCGGGAGGCGTTCCGCGTCCTGTTCCTCGACCGGAAAAACCTGCTCATCGCCGATGAAGTCCAGCAGCAGGGCACCGTCGATCACACGCCGGTCTATCCCCGCGAGGTGATCAAGCGCGCGCTCGAGCTGTCAGCCTCGGCGATCGTTCTTGTGCACAATCACCCCTCGGGCGATCCTACGCCTTCCCGTGCCGACATCGAGATGACCAACCGCATCGTCGAGGCTGCCGACAAGCTCGGCATCACCGTGCACGACCATGTCATCATCGGCCGCAATGGTCACGCGAGCTTCAAGGGCCTGCGCCTCCTTTGAGCCGGCTCAGTGATTCCGGCGTATCGAAATCGGTGAGCACGCCTTCATTGCCGGCCGGCACCTCGACGACATTCGCCGAATTGACCACCAGCAGAACCCTCGCGCCGCGATCGCCCTTCAGACCCTCGAACTCGCTGAAATGCTGCCGCCCCCACAGGATCGGATTGCCGCGTTCCCCTTGATACACCGGCACGCAGATACTGTGCCCGCGGGCGGGATCGAAGGAGGCGATAAGCCGATTAAGCGTCTGTGCGGGAACGAGCGGCATGTCGCCCAAGACCATCAGGGCACCGTCCGCGGTGGGCGGCAGTTTGGCTACGCCCGCGGCGAGCGAGGTCGACAGGCCGTCCGCGTAATTGGAATTGGTGATGAACGCGACCGGCAGGTCCTTGAGCGCGTCTCGCACCTGGCTCTCGTCATGGCCCGTCACCACGACGACGGGCGAGGCCTGTGACTGCAGCACCGCCTCCACCGTGCCGCGGATCATCGGTTTGCCCTTGACCTGCTTCAGCAGCTTGTTGCTGCCCATCCTTGTCGATCGGCCGGCCGCAAGCACGACTGCGGCAATCTCCGGCCTGGCCTTCTGCTTGCCGGGCTTTCCTTCGCGCGGCGCCGGCCGCGACGGAATTTCCATGAGCAGCCCGCCGCTTCCCATGTCCATGATGTCTTCAGGGCGAACAGCGAGGCCCGCGAGCGTGCGCTCGAGAACCCAGTCGAAGCCGTTTACCTTGGGCGAGCGCGCGCAGGAGGGCACGCCGATGACCGGTGTCTGCTCGAGCCGTCCCAGCATCAAAAGATTGCCCGGATCGACGGGCATGCCGAGATGCACGACCTCGCCTCCGGCGGCTGTGAGCGCGGCCGGAATCACATCGCCGCGATCGACGATGGCAGAAGCGCCGAACATCAGCACCGGATCGTGGCCTGAGGCCTTGAGCGCGCGCACCGCCTCCCTGACGGGCTCTACTTCATGGGAAACGACCATGACTTCGCCAAGCGCGCTCCCTAGCGCCTCGAGCCTCGCCTGCATGGCCTCGCGGCTCTTATCGATGATCGACGGCTTTGTCTGGGGGAGCTTGGTGATGACAAGCCCTGCACGCCTTCTTTGAAACGGATGGACGGCGACGAGCGGTTCGCCCGCCGCGATGCGCAGCGCCCGGTCGAGCACTGGCCGGGGAACGGCGAAGGGAATGACTTTGACCGTGGCGATCATCTGGCCTTCCCTGACAGCCGCGAAAGGTGCGACCGTGGCAATGGTCAGGCTCTCGTGCAGCCGGTTGATGGCTTTCAGCCGCTCGCTATCGGCGGTAAAGACACCCGCACCGGCTGCATGAAGATTGGACCGTCCGGTGAAAGGCTCCTGGATCGAGAGTCCACCCCCTGCGATGGCATTGGCCATTTGCGCCGCGGCCGCATCTTCCGGAACATCGCCCGTCTCCAGCCGCGCCGCGAAGATGCGTTTCACGCCGCTCGCCTGCAGAAGCTCGATGTCGCTCGCCGAAAGCACCCTGCCCTTTTTGAAAATTCCGCCATGATGCTTTACGGAATGCGCAAGAATTGCGCCTTCGGCAGCACTCACGTCGAATTCGGCGAATTTCATGTCACCTCGGACCCGCGCCGCAGAACTTTCGTCATTTCCGCCGCTATTGCAACGGCAATTTCTGCCGCCCCGCGAGCACCGATGTTGAGTCCGATGGGCGCATGGATGCGCGCCAGCTGTCCCTCGGTGAACCCTTTTGCCTTAAAGCGTTCCAGCCGCTGCGCATGCGTGCGTTTGGAGCCGAGCGCGCCGATGTAGAAGCACTGCGACCGCAGTGCGGCCAGGAGCGCGGGGTCGTCGATCTTCGGGTCGTGGGTCAGGAGAACAATCGCACTGCGCATGTCGAGACTGATCTGCGGCATCACTTCATCGGGCCACTCCGCTCGGACCGTCACGCCCGGAAAACGTTCCGGCGTGGCAAAGGCGCCGCGCGGATCGATCACCACGACATCGTAATTCAGGCCGGTGGCGATCGGAATCAGCGCCTGGGCTATATGAACCGCGCCGACGACGATCAGCTTCAAGGGCGGGTTATGAATGGCGAT
>DATFOT010000019.1:0-11181 GCA_035265265.1 Aestuariivirgaceae bacterium
TTATAGGAGGCATAGGCGGCTTCATAAGCTTCGCGCGATGCCGCGTCGGGGTCAACATGCAGCGACATCTTCGGCCGCGACAGGATGGTGCGGTAGTCGGCTCCGCTCGCCGCCACCAGCGCCAGCCGCGCCGCGCCGAAAGCGGCGCCGAAATCGCCGGCGGCCGGCACATCGATCGGTATGCTCAGAACCGTGGCGATTATCTTGAGCCAGAGCCGCGTATTTGACCCGCCTCCCACGGCAGTGGCCCGTTGTACGTCCGTCCCCGCCGCCCGGAGCGATTCTAGGCAATCTCGAAAGGCGAAGGCTACGCCCTCGATGACCGCCTGGATGAGAGCTTTCCGGTCGCTCTCGTGGCCAAGCCCGCAGAACACCGCCCTTATATGGGCATCATTTACCGGCGTGCGCTCGCCGGAAAGATAGGGCAGAAACAGCACGGGCGACGGTCCGCTCACTCGTGACCCGAGCGTCTTGATGAGCCGCGGCGCGGGCATGCCGAAAATGCCGGCAAGCCATTCAAGACTGGCGGTGGCTGAAAGGATCACCCCCATCTGGTGCCACTTATCCGGGATCGCGTGGCAGAACGCATGCACGGCATTGGCCGTGTTTGGCAAGAATTGCTTCGTCGCAACAAAAAGTACGCCGGAGGTTCCAAGCGAAATGAAACTTTCCTGGGCTTCGACGGCGCCAATACCGCAGGCTGCCGCTGCGTTGTCGCCCGCGCCGCCCGATATGATGGGCCGACGCAGCAGCCCCCATTCCCTCTGAAGCTCGCCCGACAATTGTCCTGTGGCTTCTGTGCCTTCGAAGAGCTTCGGCATATGCTCCTCGCCAAGGCTCGTAGCCGCCAGTAACTCCGACGACCACGCGCGCCGGCCGACATCCATCCACAGCGTTCCTGATGAATCCGACATATCGCTGGCATAGTCGCCGCTGAGCCTGAGCCTGATGTAGTCCTTGGGCAGCAGGACCTTGGCGACCCTCCGGAATTTCATCGGCTCGTGTTTTTTGACCCACAGAAGCTTCGGCGCGGTGAACCCCGGCATGGCGATGTTGCCGGCTATCTCGCGCAACCTCGGCTCAGCCGCTTCGAGCTCGCGGCACTCGTTATCGGCGCGCCCGTCGTTCCAGAGAATGGCCGGCCTTATGACCCTGTCTGATGAATCGAGGAGTGTCGCACCATGCATTTGGCCGGACAGACCGACAGCCTCTACTGCCCGGAACGCTTTCCGCGCCCTCTTGCCTATGGCCGCGACTGCCGACTGCGTTGCCCGCCACCAGTCCTGCGGGTTCTGCTCCGACCACCCTTCCTTTGGCCGTAACAGCTCTAATGGTGATGATGCACTGGCCAGCGCAAATTGGCGCTCATCGATCAGCACGGCCTTTACCGATGATGTGCCAATGTCGATGCCGAGATAACTTCCCATGTGAATTGCTCTGTCGGCACGTTTGAGAAAAATTTCCGGCTGCCGAATTGCAGCCATTCCCGTCATAGCCGTATCGGCGCCGTTCTTTATGCTGCTGGTTGTAACTTGCGGACGACACCTCCGCGCCAATGCTCGCACGCCTGTTCCTGCCGGTGCAACAGGCTGCAAGCGATCAGGGCAACGTCATTCAATCCACGACGGCCGTGTCTTTGTCTTGCCACGCTGCTTCCTATATAAGGTTCGAACCCATGAACCCCGAGTTCGACACCCGCATCGCGAGAACATTATCGATTCCGGCATCGGCAATACGGCTTTGAGGACCTCTACAAGTGCTTTCGTCGTTCTTTCATTGGCTTGAGACCAGACATGCGCCTTTTCCGCCCGAGCAGCCGGAAAAGCCCCCGGCCACTCTATCGGGATTTATTTTTCATTATGCGCGCCCCTTTTGGCCTCTGCTTCTTGCAAGCTCGCTGCTGTCAACGACTGTTGCTCTGATTGAAGTTTCCCTGTTCAGCTTCGTCGGCAAAATCGTCGACTGGCTGGCGACAGCCGATCGTGAAACCTTTTGGCAGACCCACAGCTCGCGGCTCATCGCTCTCAGTGTTTTGGTCCTCGTAGTTCTGCCGATTCTTAAACTATTGTATGAAGCAGTGGTACACACGGGTCTTCTGGGAAATTTTGGGATGCGCACCCGCTGGCAGGCGCACCGCTATGTGCTGCGGCAGAGCCTCGAATTTTTTCAGAGCGATTTTGCCGGGCGGGTGGCTACCAAGGTCATGCAGACAGCGCTGGGCGTCCGTGACACCATCATGACCGCCACCGAAGTGCTTCTTTACGTCGCCATTTATTTCACTGGCGCCCTGTTTCTCTTCGCTTCGAGCGACCTGCGGCTGACCGCCCCTCTTCTCGTCTGGTTTCTCGGCTATGTTGTAACTCTTTATTACTTCGTTCCCAAGCTTAAGGGGCTCGCCAAGGAACAGGCCGATGCCCGCTCGGTTGTAACCGGCCGCATCGTCGACAGTTACACCAATATTGCCACCGTTAAGATGTTCGCTCACGCCGACCGCGAAGATAACTTTGCTCGCGACGGCATGGAGTGGTTTCTCGACCGCGTGCACACCCAGATGCGGCTCGTGACCATTCTGACCGTCCTGCTGAACACCATGAACAGCATTCTATTGTTTTCGGTTTCGGCTTTGTCGATCTGGCTCTGGAGCATTGGGGCGGTCACCACCGGAGCAATTGCCTTTGCAATTGGCCTCGTGTTGCGTCTGCAGGGCATGTCGCACTGGATTCTCTGGGAGGTTTCGAGCCTCTTCGAGAACATCGGAACAGTTCAGGACGGCATCGAAACTGTCGCAAGAGCCCGCGACGTAGTCGACAGGGCGGGTGCCACGGCGCTCACAGTTACCAGGGGCGACATTCGATACGACAACATCTCGTTCAATTACGGTAGCCACAAGCTGGAAGACTGCCGCGGCATTCTCGAACGCCTGTCGCTTCATATTATGCCCGGCGAGAAGGTCGGCATCGTCGGACGTTCCGGCGCCGGCAAATCGACCCTCGTGAGCCTGCTGCTGCGCTTTTTTGACCTCGATTCCGGTCGCATTCTCATCGACGGTCAGGATATTTCACTGGTCACGCAGGATAGCTTGCGTGCGCAAATCGGCATGGTCACTCAGGACACCTCTCTGCTTCATCGTTCCGTGCTTGACAATATCAGGTACGGCAAGCCCGAAGCGACCTTCGAAGAAGCTGTCGCAGCGGCGAAAAAAGCTCACGCCCACGAGTTCATAACCGGCCTCCAGGATCCCAATGGCCGCACCGGCTATGAAGCCCATGTCGGGGAGCGTGGTGTTAAATTATCGGGCGGACAGCGCCAGCGCGTGGCGATCGCTCGAGTTCTTCTGAAGAATGCTCCAATTCTCGTGCTCGACGAAGCTACGAGCGCGCTCGACTCCGAAGTGGAAGCGGCGATTCAGGAAAGTCTCTACGACCTGATGGAAGGGAAGACTGTCATTGCCATCGCCCACCGGCTTTCAACCATCGCTGCCATGGACCGGCTCGTGGTCATGGACGAGGGCCGAATCGTCGAAGACGGCACCCACCAGCAGCTGCTTCAGCGCGGCGGTCTCTATGCCGATTTCTGGATGCGACAGTCGGGTGGATTCATTGCCCGCGAAGCTGCCGAATAACCAACAACAGCTCAGGCCGCGGCGACAAGCCGTTGATTCTGCTCGCCAAGGCCGGCAATGCCTAGCCGCATCGTCTGGCCAGGTCTGAGATAGATGGGCTGCGGCTTCTGTCCCAACCCTACGCCGGCAGGCGTGCCGGTGGATATGATGTCCCCTGCCTGCAGGCTCATGAATTGTGAAATGTAGCTCACGAGATGAGCTACCCCGAAAATCATCGTTGCGGTGGTGCCGTTCTGATAGCGGTGTCCGTCCACCTCGAGCCACAGTGCAAGCTTTTGCGGGTCGGCGATTTCATCCCCCGTCACAAGCCATGGCCCCATCGGACCAAAAGTATCCGCAGATTTTCCCTTCACCCACTGTCCGCCGCGCTCAAGCTGAAATTCGCGTTCCGAGAGATCATTGATGATGCAGTAGCCCGCGACATGGCGAAGTGCATCAGTCTTTTCCACGTAACGTGTATCTTGACCAATCACCACGCCGAGTTCCACCTCCCAATCGGCTTTCTTTGAGTTGCGCGGTATGATGACGTCGTCGTTCGGTCCGCAGATCGCACTCGTTGCCTTCATGAACAGCACCGGTTCCTTGGGCGGCTCAGCCCCCGATTCCTTGGCATGATCGGCGTAGTTGAGCCCGACGCAGATGAACTTTCCGACCTTTCCAACACACGGGCCGATGCGCTCGGAATTCCGCACCTCCGGCAGAGTGGCGGTGCTGATGGAACGCAACTTCTCCAATCCGGCAGGAGACAGCGTTTCGCCGGCGACATCGTCTATGATGCCGGACAAATCGCGAAGCGTGCCGTTAGTATCCACGATGCCGGGTTTCTCCGCACCAGCTGGTCCGTAGCGTACGAGCTTCATGATCCTCCCTTAGACATTTACCCATCCGCCATCGAGGGGGATGGCATTCCCGGTCATAAAAGCAGATTCATCGCTGGCAAGATAGACCGCGAGGGCCGCAACCTCCTCCGCTTCCCCCATGCGGCCCATTGGCTGACGCGAAACGAATTGCGCCCGCGCTTTTTCATAATCGCCCTGCGCGCGCATTCGTTCTCTGAGCGAGGGCGAATCGATCGTTCCCGGGCAGATCGCATTTGCTCTTATCTTTTTTGTTACGAAGTCCGCCGCAATGGATTTGGTCAGCCCGATCACTGCTGCCTTGGTCGCTCCGTAAGCACAGCGGTTGGGTGCCGCGATGATGGATGAGGCAACCGAAGCCACGTTGATGATCACGCCTCCCCCTCCCTCGATCATTGCCGGAAGGAAATGGCGGATCATCCGATACATGGACTTAATGTTTAGATTGAATGAGAAATCCCAATCTTTTTCCTCGCAATCGAGAATCGTTCCATGATGCACGAAACCCGCGCAGTTGAACAAAATGTCGATTGGTCCCAGTCTTCGGGCGAATTGGCCAATTGCCTCGCCGTCAGTAACGTCAAGGGGTGAAATCATTACTTCACCGGCGCCTTCAAGCTCCCTCAGCTTGTCGGCGGCAATATCGGTCGCGTGTACCTTCGCGCCTTCGGCCGCGAAAGCACTCGCTGTCGCCCGTCCGATCCCATGAGCAGCCGCTGTGACGACTGCTGTCTTGCCCCGCAAACGTCCCGTCATTTTGACTGGTCACCCTCTCTCAGCCGCGCCCCATCTTCTGCATTGAATAGGAACAGCTTGTCGCCCGGAAAATCAACTCCGATTGCACTACCCTGAGGGAAACTGGAAGGCAGTCGTTACACATTACACTGGAACGGGCGCGTCCTTGCGCAAGTAGCCCTGAGCCTTGAGGTCGGCCCAAAGTCCTTGCGGTATCTTCGCCTGCAGAGTTTTGACATTCAGATCGATTTCTTCGGGTCGGCTCATACCCGCAACAACCGTGACCACCGCGGGATGACCGAGCACGAAACGCAGGGCTGCTTCCGGAAGCCTTACTCCCGATCTGGAGCACACGTCCTGGATTGCGGTCACCCGCTCCAGGATGGATTGCGGCGCCGGATCATAATCGTAAAAGGCGCCTGGCGTCGGTCCACTGGCCAATATGCCCGAATTGAAGGCACCTCCGATGACGATGCCGATTCCTCGCGCGTCACATAGCGGCAGAAAGCTCTCCAGAGCTTCCTGCTCCAGCAATGTATAGCGTCCTGCGAGCAGGAATATATCGAAGTCACCCTGCTTCACCAGAATCTCACCCGCCTGCCACTCGTTAATCCCCGCCCCGAATGCCTTGATCACCTTCTGGTCCCTGAGCTTGAGCAGCGCACGATAGCCGCCGACGTTCCTGGCCATCAGCTCGCTGATCCGCTGGTCCCGCGCATTTGTGGATTTATGAGTGAACACATCGATGTCATGCACAAACAGCACGTCCACATTGTCGACGCCGAGCCGCTCGAGTGAAGCTTCGAATGACCGCATCACCCCGTCATGACTGTAGTCGTAGACTTCTTTGCGCGACGGCGTGTCGAAAAATTTACCGATGCCGGTTCGTTCCTGAGGCGCCGATAGCTTGAGCAGGCGCCCCACCTTTGTCGACAGCAAATAGTCGCGGCGCTGCTTTCCGCGTAGAAAATTATTGAAACGCGTCTCTGAAAGGCCAAGGCCATAGAGCGGTGCAGTATCGAAATAGCGGACGCCTGCTTCCCACGCCGCGGCAAGTACGGCCTGCGCTGCTTCCTCGCTGTGGGCCTGATAAAGATTGCCGGTCGGCGCGCCACCGAACCCGAGCTCGGTAAAGGTTAAAACTGCGCCCGACGGCGCTTGGAACTGCCTGGTTTTCATCGTTTCTTGTTCGGGCTGCTCCACTCATCCCGATCGGCAAAAATCTCCGGCTGCGCCTTGGCCCTTGCCTCAAGCTCGCGATTGACCGCATCGAGATGACGCATCATTTCTTCTGCCGCTCTCTCGCCGTTTCCGGTTTCGAGCGCTTCGAGAATACGGTGATGCTCCTTTAGGGTCACCGCATGCCTTCTGGCCGACGCCAGCAGGCGCCGCACCCGCTCCAGCGCCGAGCGCGCATTGTCGACCGCCCCTTTCACACGGGGGAATCGCAGCGCATCGAGCGATATTTCGTGAAACTCGAGATCGAGCTTGTGGAATCCGGCCCGGTCATCCGCCCTCACTGCTGCTCTTTGATAGCGAAGGTTCCGATGAAGGGCACCGAGTGTCTCCTTGCTGATGACCGGGGCAAGCGCCCGCATGGCTGCCGCTTCCAGGGCACGCCTCAGGAACATATTTTCCTTGGCATCCGCCAGACGGATGAGCGCCACTTGAGTTCCGCGCTGAGGTTGTATATCCACCAAGCCTTCTGCCTGGAGCCGTGTAAGCGCCTCCGAGACCGGAAACCTCGATACGCTCAGCCGTTCGCATATTGCTGCTTTGTCGATGAGCGATCCCGGAGTCAGCTCCAGCGAAACGATTGCCTCTTTGAGTACATCGAACACCCGCGACGTTGCGCCGCCCCTTTGGCTGCGCACCTTATCTAGAAATGGATAGGTTTCTGCTTCCAGTTCCATACTAACATGTTAGAATACCCTCCAGCAAAATCAACTGGTTTTTAGGCCATGAACATCACACCTGTTCCATTCCAACCGAGAGTAGTGCGTCTCAACGCGTCGGATAACCTCGTTGTTGCTGTAGATCTCATCGAAAAGGGCGCCCGTGCTTTCGGCGAAACTGCCCTTGCCCGAATCCCCAAGGGGCACAAAATGGCGATCGCTCCCATCGCTGCCGGCGCTCCCGTTGTCAAATTTGGCCAAGTCATCGGAAGCGCGAAGGTTGCGGTATCGCCGGGCGACTGGCTCCATGAGCATAATGTCGGCATGGCCGAGTTCGAGCGTGATTATGCATTTTCCACTTCCGCTTCGCCTGTCAAGATGGTCGATCCTGCCCATCGCGCAACTTTTCAGGGTTTTCGTCGTGCCAACGGACGAGTTGGAACTCGCAACTACATTGGCATTTTAACCAGCGTCAATTGCTCGGCCTCCGTCGCTCGGTTTATGACCGAGGCTATCAATCGGTCCGGCGTTCTGGCCGACTTTCCGAATGTCGACGGTGTGGTCTCGTTCGTGCACGGCACCGGCTGCGGCATGGCGTCCCTGGGCGAGGGCTTCGATATTCTGAAACGGACGCAGTGGGGCTATGCATCCAATCCCAATTTGGCCGCGGTGTTGTTGGTCGGCCTTGGCTGCGAGGTCTTTCAGATCGGCCGGATGAAGGAGCTTTATGGCATCGTCGAAAGCGATAGCTTTCAGACGATGACGATCCAGGAGTCCGGCGGCACTCGCAGGACGATCGAAACCGGTGTTGCCCGCGTTCGTGAAATGCTGCCCCGGGTAAATTCTGCAGAACGTGAGACCATGCCGGCATCCGAGCTTGTGTTGGCACTTCAATGCGGCGGCTCGGATGGCTATTCGGGCATCACGGCCAATCCTGCATTGGGGGCTGCCGCTGATCTGCTCGTCCGCCAGGGTGGTACTGCAATTCTGTCGGAGACACCTGAAATCTATGGCGCCGAACACCTGCTGACCCGCCGCGCCGTTACCCGAGAGGTCGGCGAGAAGCTTGTCGCTCGCATTCGCTGGTGGGAGGATTACACCAAGCGCAACCACGGCGAGATGAACAACAATCCCTCTCCCGGCAACAAGGCCGGCGGCCTCACCACAATTCTCGAAAAATCCCTGGGCGCGGCCGCCAAGGGAGGAACCACGCCTCTGACCGCAGTCTATGAATATGCGGAGCCGGTGCGGGCCAAAGGGTTTGTTTTCATGGATACCCCGGGTTACGACCCCGTCTCGGCAACCGGGCAGGTCGCCGGCGGCGCCAACATTCTTTGCTTCACCACCGGCCGGGGATCTGCATATGGCTGCAAACCGACACCTTCCATAAAGCTCGCCACCAACTCCGACATGTACCGTCGGATGACCGAGGATATGGACATCAATTGCGGCGACATACTTGACGGGGTACGCATCGACGACAAGGGGCAGGAAATTTTCGACCTCATGCTTCGCGTGGCTTCCGGCGAGCGCACGAAGTCCGAGAATCTAGGCTATGGCGACAATGAATTCGTGCCTTGGCAGGTCGGCGCGGTGATGTAAGCGCCCACTACCTGGGCCTTAGACCCACTTGAATACGAAATAGGCCCAGGCAAGCGCCAATACGAGCCCGCCCCATAGAGGAGGGCCCATGATGCCGAGCCAGGCCAGAAAAAGATATGCGCTGCCCAAGAGCGAGATGAACAATCGGTCGCCGCGTGTCGTATCGAGACCTAGGAGCCCGCGGCGCGGAGTGCCACCTGGCTCGTAGTATTCCCAAACTGACATCCCGACCAGGCAGGCAAGTATGAAGGCAAAAAATGCTGCCGTCTGCCACGTCCACGCCATCCATGAGACAAGAGAGGTATTTTCCATTGTGCCCTCAGACGCGCCCGAGCGCGAAACCTTTGGCGATGTAGTTTCGCACGAAGTAGATCACCACAGCACCCGGAATAAGAGTGAGTGAACCGGCTGCCGCAAGCAGGCCGAGTTGGTAGCCGGAGGTGCTTGCCGTTTTCGTCATCAAAGCTGCAATCGGTTTGGCCGCGACAGCTGTCAGTGTCTTGGCAAGCAGCAGCTCCACCCAGGAGAACATGAAACAGAAGAAACAGGCTACGCCGATTCCTGCCGCGATTGTGGGCATGAAGATCCGGAAGAAAAAGCGCCAAAATGAGTAGCCGTCGACATAAGCAGTCTCGTCGAGCTCTTTGGGTACTCCCGACATGAAGCCTTCTAGGATCCACACTGCCAGAGGGATGTTGAACAGTGTATGGGCCAGTGCCACCGCCCACGGTGTATCGAACAGGCCCACTGCGGAGTAGAGCTGATAGAACGGAAGTGCGAATACCGCCGGAGGCGCCATGCGGTTCGTCAAAAGCCAGAAGAATAGATGCTTGTCGCCCAGGAATCGATAACGCGAGAAGGCATAGGCCGCGGGAAGTGCCACCGCCACCGACAGCACCGTGTTGATCACCACATATTGGATCGACGCAATGTAGCCATTGTACCAGGTCGGGTCGGTGAAGATGATCGCGTAATTCTCAAGCGTGAAGTCGCGCGGCCAGAGCGTGAAACCGCCCAGGATTTCGTTTGTAGTCTTAAACGACATGTTCAGCAGCCAATAGATCGGTAGCAGCAGGAAAATAATGTAGATCGCCGGAACCAAATATCGGGTGCGCATCTTACCTCGCTTCGTTCCGCATCATGAGGGTGTAGAACAGCCAGCTCAGCAGCAGGATGATCAGAAAATAAACAAGCGACATTGCCGCCGCTGGACCGAGGTCAAACTGCCCCAATGCCGTCTTGACTAAATCGATTGAGAGGAAGGTGGTAGAATTGCCCGGCCCTCCTCCGGTCAACACCACGACTTCGGTGTAAATCATGAAGCTGTCCATGAACCGAAGAAGAATGGCAATGGTGAGGACATATTTGAGCTTGGGAAGTTGGATATATCTGAACACCGCCCAAGGGCGGGCGCCATCTATCTTGGCGGCCTGGTAATACGCATCGGGAATGGAAACCAGCCCTGCATAGCAAAGCAGGGTCACGAGCGAAGTCCAGTGCCATACATCCATTAGGATGATGGTGAACCACGCTGCCAAAGGCTGACGCGTATAATTGTATTCAAAACCCAGGCTGCGTAGCGACTTCCCGAGTAGACCGATATCCGGGAGCGCCATTATGTTCCACATGGCCCCTACCACGTTCCACGGAATGAGAAGCGGCAGCGCCATGAGTACGAGACACACAGAAACCCAGGGACCCTTGCGGGGCATAGTGATCGCGATGGCAAGTCCGAGAGGTACTTCGATAAGGAGGATGATCCCGGTGAACAGGATCTGCCTGAAGAGAGAGGCGTGAAAGCGCTCTGAGGTCAATATCTCCTGGAACCACCGTTCCCCGGCCCAGAAGAAGACGTTGTCGCCGAACGACTCTTGGACGGAGTAGTTCACGACGGTCATCAAAGGAATCAGGGCATTGAACGCTACGAGCAGGACGACCGGCAGTACGAAGAACCATGCTTTTTGATTGACGGTCTTGTTCATGAGAAAGGTCTCACGGCACGACCCACCCATCCTCATAGATACGTGTGTGAACCGGATCGAAATGGACATGCGCCCGTTGGGGAATGGGTGCATCCTCGGGAACCAGCATCTTGACCACGATATTGGAGTGGCGGGCCTCGACAATCCGGTAACGCCCGATATCGAGGACCTTCACGACCTCGACGGGGATGCCGCCGCCATTGCCAAAGCTGACAAACTCCGGCCGTACGCCGAGTTCGAGTTTTTTCCCCTGGTCGCGATAGGCATGGCCGTTCGCGGTTTCTATCGGCGTTCCGGCAACGACGGCCTTTCCGCCCTCCATGGAGCAAGGGAGGATGTTCATGCCTGGAGAGCCTATGAAATGGCCCACGAAGGTATGGCTCGGCTTTTCAAAGAGCTCGATGGGCGTGCCGATCTGCACGACCTCGCCGTCCTTCATCACTACGACCTTATCAGCGAACGTGAGAGCCTCTGTCTGGTCGTGGGTC
>DATFOT010000020.1:0-2862 GCA_035265265.1 Aestuariivirgaceae bacterium
TAATGAGCAGCCCAATGAGGCAGCCGAAGGTGAACAGCAGGGATTCGATATTGAGCGAGATGAAGCTGCGCTGCTCTTTCTCTTCATAGGCGACGTTGAGCGCGTCCATCACGGCTTTGACCCCCGCATTGGCGCTCCACAATGCCAGGGCGAAACTGACGAGGAAGGCAACCCCCAGCTGATCACTGCCCTTGCTGATCACTCGTTCGATCTGGCTTCTGATGATGCCGAAAGCCTCGGCCGGCGCGATGGAGGCGATCAGGCTGAGATGGTCGGCGAAGCTCGCGCGATCGGCGAACAGCCCATAGAGCGACACGATGGCGCTCAGCCCCGGAAACAGTGCCAGGAGGACGAAGAACACCACGCCTCCAGCGACCGCGAGCGGCTGCCGAAAGAGCCCGAGCATCCCTTCGGCGTGGCGACGAGCCTGGATGAACCGCTCAGCCTGCATAAGAGACGCGCGGCGCAGCGCGGCCGCGGACGACGGGCCCGGTATCCCTGGAATATCCCGCTGAGGGGATGGAAGGACATCTTCTGGCGGACCTATATGCAGTTCAATGAAGACCGGCTGCTTGCGGTGGCAGGAGGCGTGGTGTTCTTCGTCCTCCTGGCGCTGTTTCCGGGGCTGAGCGCCATCGTATCCCTTTACGGGCTGTTCGCCGACCGCGCGACCTTCGCCGACCATCTCAGCCTGCTCGCCTCCATCGCGCCGGCGGAGGCTTTCGGCATCATCAAAAGCCAGATCGAACAGGTGATCAGCAAGGGCAATGATCAGCTGGGGGTCGCCTTCCTCGTCAGTTTCGGCCTGGCATTGTGGAGCGCCAATGCGGGAGTCAAAGCCGTAATGGACGCGCTCAACGTCGCCTATGAAGAGAAAGAGCAGCGCAGCTTCATCTCGCTCAATATCGAATCCCTGCTGTTCACCTTCGGCTGCCTCATTGGGCTGCTCATTACGATTGCCTTTATCGTAGCGCTGCCGCTGATTTTCGATTTTCTCGGGCTCAGCTCCTTCGCCGAGGCTATTATTTTTTACCTGCGCTGGCCCGCCTTGGTGCTGCTGCTGGTAACCTTCATCAGCACGCTCTACCGCTTCGGGCCGTGCCGGCGGCACGCGAAATGGACATGGCTGACACCAGGCAGCGCGGTCGCCGCGGTCCTGTGGCTGGCAGGGTCTTATCTCTTGTCGGTCTATCTGGAGAATTTCGCCAATTACGATGCCGTCTATGGCACGCTCGGCACTGCGGTTGGCCTGATGATGTGGCTCTGGCTCTCGGCTATCGCCGTGCTGTTCGGGGCCGAACTCAATGCCGAGATCGAGCATCAGACGGCACGCGACACGACCGTCGGTCCGCCGAAGCCGCTGGGCACGCGCGGCGCGACCATGGCGGACACGGTTGGGGAGGCCGCGGAATAGCTCCCCCGCCGATTGATCGGGGTGCAGTTTGCCCGCATAGTCCGTGGCGTTTATCCGGATCCGATCATTCAACAAGAGCGAGGCAAGCATGCAGCCCGTCAATTGGGGAATCCTTTCCACGTCATCCTTCGCCACCGAGCGGTTTCTGCCGGGCTTGCGGAAGTCACCGATGGTGCGGCTCAAGGCCGTAGGATCGCGCGATCTCGGCCGCGCGAAGTCGTTTGCCAGGACGAACGGCATCGCGGAGGCTTATGGATCCTATGAGGAGGTGCTCGAGGATCCCGAGGTCGAGATGGTCTATGTGCCGCTGCCGAACAATCTCCATGCCGAATGGACCCTGAAGGCAGCCAAGGCCGGCAAGCACGTGCTGTGCGAGAAGCCGATGGGCATGAATGCCAAGGAACTGGCGAAACTGAAGCCCCTGGCGCGCAAGGTCCATATCGCGGAAGCCTTCATGGTGCGCTTTCATCCGCAATGGATGGAGGCACGGGAGCGGGTCCGGAACGGCGAGATCGGCCGGGTCACCCACATTCACGTGGCCTTCGCCTATAATAATCTCGATCCGAAGAACATCCGCAACATCGCCAAGACCGGGGGCGGCGCGCTCTACGACATCGGATGCTATGCGATCGTCGCCGGCCGGTGGTTCTACGAGGCCGAGCCGCTGCGGGCCGTGGGGCTTGCCGACCGCGATCCAAAATTCAAGACCGACAGGACCTTCTCCGCCCTTCTCGATTTCGGCAAGGGCCGGCCGCTGGCCTTTACCGTGTCTACCCAGAGCGTCGTTCACCAGCGGGCCCATATCTTCGGCACTGAGGGACGCCTGGAGATCACCATTCCGTTCAACCAGCCGCAGAACGACCCCACGGTTTATCTCATGCATGACGGCTCGAGCCTGCATGGGCTCGATGCCCGGCAGTTCACGGTGCCGACGGCCGATCAGTATCAACTGCAGGCGGAGTATTACTGCAAACTGATCCGCAGCGGCGAGAAGCCTAGCCCGAAGCGATTGAAGGACGCCGTCAGGAATATGCGCATAATCGACGCGCTGTTCAGGTCGGAAAAGAGCCGGCGCTTCGAGAAAGTCTAAGGCACCTCGGTTCCGCCTGCCCCGGCGGAGCCGGCGCGAAAACCGGAGCGGACGCCTCTCACTAGAATCCAAACGGTGAGGGCGGACCAGGCAGCGCAATCGAAAACCAGACTCAGCACATTTCCGTTGACGAAGAACCAGCCGCCGACCCAGGCGAGAACAAGGCTGGAGAGCAGGTAGAGAACCACTTCGAGTCTGAGCATGGGATGCCGTCCTGATGCCGAATCGCCCCGTCACCCCCAACCATAGACAGTTCGAAAATGCCTATCAAAGGGCTTCATGAGCACCCTCGCCCGAAAAATCCTGTGGATGAGTTTTTGGGCGATCGGCAGCAGGAAACGACTATCCGTATGCTGAT
>DATFOT010000021.1:0-6985 GCA_035265265.1 Aestuariivirgaceae bacterium
CAGCGACTGGCACGTGCTGGAATTGGCTGGGACCTATCCCGGCTGGGTGGAGATCGTCGACTGGGCCGTGGAAGGCGCAACAGCTGAGGAGAAGCGCAAGCTCTTTCGCGACAATGCCATTGGTTTCTACGGTCTCAACGAGACGGCATGAACCAGCCCGCTCCAGCCTGGAAGCGGCAGGCCTATAGCATCGCAGCCATGCGGGCGATGGCCCGGGCGGCATTGCCGCGCCCGGTCTTCGATTTCGCCGACGGCGGTGCCGAAGACGAGCACACGCTGAAACGGAACGAAACGGCGTTCGCGACGATCGAGCTGCTGCCGCGCCCTTTGAACGGAACGAGCGAACGCGATCTGTCGATCACGCTCTTCGGAAAGCGGCTGAGCATGCCGGTCATCATCGGCCCGACGGGTCTTGCCGGTTTGTTCTGGCCCGACGGGGAACGCTGCGCTGCACGCGCCGCAAGTGCTTCGGGCACGGCCTATTGCCTCAGCCACGGCTCGGTGTGCACGATCGAGCAGCTTGCCGAATGCGGTGCGGCGCCGCGCTGGATGCAGGTGTTCATCTACAAGGACCGCGGCTTTACCCGCGAACTGGCCGAGCGGGCGGCGAAGTCGGGGTATGATGCGCTGGTGCTTACCATCGACAACCAGCTCACGGGCAATCGCGAGCGCGACATCCGCAATGGCTTCAGCATTCCCCCGCAGTTTGGTCTTGCTGGGCTTGCCGGGATGGCGCTTAAGGCGGAGTGGCTGTGGCGCATGCGGGGAGAGGTCGGGCGCATCACCTTCGGCAATTATGTCCGGCCGGGCGAAGCCGCCGATTTCAAGATGGTCGCGGGGCGCATGGCGGCGATGCTCGATCCGGCGATGTCATGGGCCGATGTCGACGACTTGCG
Source organism: Aestuariivirgaceae bacterium (assembly GCA_035265265.1). GTDB lineage: Bacteria > Pseudomonadota > Alphaproteobacteria > Rhizobiales > Aestuariivirgaceae > DATBLQ01. The sequence goes on from DATFOT010000021.1 coordinate 897, forward strand.
CAAAATCTGGACGGGGCCGCTCCTGCTCAAGGGTATCCTTCATCCAATGGAGGCCAAGACCGCGGTCGACAGCGGCATCGACGGGCTTATCGTGTCGAACCATGGTGGCCGCCAGCTCGACGGAGCGCCCGCCAGCATCGCCGCATTGCCGGCCATCGTCGAAGCCGTTGCAGCACGCGTTCCGGTTTTGCTCGACGGCGGCGTGCGCCGCGGCAGCGATGTTGTAAAAGCGCTCGCGCTCGGGGCTCAGGCATGCCTCGTCGCGCGGCCGCAGCTTTGGGGGCTGGCGATTGCGGGCGAGGCGGGGGTCGTGCATATGCTCGACATCTATCGTCAGGAGATGTCGCGGGTGATGGGCCTGTGCGGCATCGCGCGAATCGCGGATATCGGAAAAGACCTGGTGTTTTCTCAATTCATCAATGGACGTCAGCCATGATCAAGGACCCTCCCCTACTCACCATTCACCGCAATTTCGCGCGGCCCGCGCCCGAGCATATTGCCGCTTTTACCAATGTCGCGACCGGTCATGCCGTCGACGCGCTGGGCGGGCGCGGCGCACTCGACTATCGGATCAAACCGCTCATACCGATGCGTGCGGTGATGGTGGGCACGGCCATCACGTGCCATTGCGGGCCGGCGGATAATCTCGCGCTCTTTGCAGCACTCGCGGCTGCCGAGGCGGGCGACGTGCTCGTGGCGGCGACCGACAGCTCCAGGGTTACATCGATATCCGGGGACCTCTTGATGGGGATGGCTCGCAACCGGGGAATTGCCGGGCTGATTACGGACGGGCTGGTTCGCGACCTCGCGGGCATCCTTGCCGTCGGGCTGCCCGTCTATTGCACGGGACTGAGCCCGAATTCGCCGGCCCGGAACGGACCCGGCAGCGCCGGCCTGCCGGTGGTGATCGGGGGCGTGACGATCGCTTCAGGCGATTTGATCGTGGCGGACAATGACGGCGTAGTGGCTATTCCGGGCGGTGAGATCGAAAAGATGATCGAGCAACTGGCCGAGGTGCGGAAAGCCGAGGCGAGCTTGGAGGCAAAGGTAAAGGCGGGATTGGAAGTGCCGGATTTCATCCAGAAGATCCTCGCTTCGGAGCGCGTGCGGGAAGTATTTTGATGTTGGAATCGTCATTCCGGCGAACGCCGGAATTCAGCTTCATATCTTTTGCGATCAAGCTGGATCCCGACTTTCGTCGGGGTGACGATTTCATGCCGCTGCGATCCACACATGCACGTCGTGGAAGGGAGCGCCGCCGCAGGGAGCCGGCTGATCAGCGCCGGTAAGCGTGTTGATGCCGCAATCGCCTTCGAAGGACTCATTGGGCCAGATCGATTCGGCAATGACAACGCCGCGCCGCAGCCCCGCGAACGCCTGCGCATGAATCACCACGGTGCCGCGCTGATTGCCGATCCTGACCTTGTCGCCGTCACTCAAGCCTAAATCAGCGAGATCGGCAGGATGAATGAACAGCGTCGGCCGGCCTTCGCGCTTCCGCGAGCCCGGCGTTTCATTGAAGGTCGAATTCAGGAAGGCGCGCGCGGGGCTGGTGGCGAGTTTGAAGGGATGCTTGTCGTCGGCTCCCTCGATGACATCCCAGTGATCCGGCATCGGCGGAATGTCGCCGACAGGACCGAGCGCCGGCATGCGGGCATTGAAGCGCGTTGCGTGCCAATCGGGCCTGAATCGGAACTTTCCGTCAGGGTGGGCGAAACCGTTGAGAAAATGCGCGGTTTCGAAATCAGGCTGAATATCGATCCAGCTCTCCTCATCCAGGCGCTCGAGCGGCGCCCTGCCGCTGTTGACCAGCGTCCAGTCGATGAGCTCGCGCGCCGTCATGCCGAAGCCCGGATGCTCGGCGCCGACACGTTTGGCCAGTTCACAGATCACCTCGTGGTTCGAGCGGCATTCGGCCGGGGGCTCGATGAGCTTCCGGCCCAGCATGATGTGCTGGTGGCCGCCGCCTTGATAGAGATCGTCATGTTCGAGGAACATGGTGGCGGGCAGCACGATGTCGGCAAGATTTGCAGTCTCGGTCATGAAATGCTCGTGCACGCAGAGAAACAGATCCTCACGCGCAAGGCCCCGCTTCACCTTGTTCTGATCGGGGGCGACGGAGGCAGGATTGGTGTTCTGGACAAGCATGGCAGTTACCGGGGGACCGCCTGCCAAATCATAGGCGTTGCCCGTGAGCGCCTCGCCGATGCGCGACATATCGATGATACGGATGGAAGGATCGGCAACATCGCTGCCTTCGATCATTCTCTTGTTCCAGCGATAGATGCCGCTGTTGGAATGGAGGGCACCGCCGCCCGCATATTGCCAGGCGCCGGTGACAGCCGGAATGCAAAGCACCGCGTGCATGTTGACGGTACCGTTGCGGTGGCGGGAAAATCCGTAACCGAGGCGAAAATAGACACGCTTCGTCTCACCGATCAACCGCGCCAGGGCCTCGATCTCGGCAGCAGGGCAGCCGGTGATAGCTTCGGCCCACTGCGGCGTTCTCGTCTGCAAGTGCCGGGCGAAATCGCGGGGCACATCGGTAAACTTCTCAAGATACTGCCAATCGGCAAGATCGTCGCGGAACAGCACATGCATGATGGCGCAGGCGAGCGCACCGTCGGTGCCGGGCCTGATAATCACGCCGACATCGGCGGTCTTCATCGTGGAGGTTTCATAAACATCGACGACGACGATCTTCGCTCCGCGCTCCTTGCGGGCGCGCATCGCGTGATGCATCACATTGACCTGGGTGTGAACAGGATTTGTGCCCCAGATCACCACGCAATCGGATTGGGCCATCTCGCGCGGGTCGGCGCCTGCCAGCCTACCCGTGCCGGCGACATAACCCGGCCAGGCGAGCGCGACGCAGAAGGTGTCGTACATGCCGGAATATTTCTTGGCATGGCGGAGACGGTTTATCCCGTCGCGCATGACGAGGCCCATGGTCCCGGCGTAGTAATAGGGCCAGACAGCCTCGGCGCCGTGACGCTGTTCGGCTTTCAGGAAGGCGCCGGCAACCTCGTCCAGGGCGTCTTCCCAGGAAATCCTCTGCCATTCGCCGCTGCCCTTGGCGCCTTTGCGGCGCAGGGGCATCAGCAGACGCTCGGGATGATGGACCCGCTCGGCGTAGCGGCCGACCTTTTCGCAGATCACACCCGCGGTGTAGCTGTTCGATTTCGCGCCGCGGACACGGCCGATCGTGCGCGCATCGAGAACCTCGACCTCGAGCGCGCAGGTGGAGGGGCAATCATGCGGGCAGACCGAGAGACCGGTCTTGATGTTCTGGACGTTCTGGCGAATGTTCATCTCGCACCCTGGACAAGCGCCTTGTCATAGCCGAAATGGGCCCGGCTGTTGAGAGGGCTTGTCCAGGGCGGATGATGAGCTTAGCGAGCGTCCTCAAGACCCTCGGCAATCCGCAGCCGCGTTATTTCGTCCATGGACTGGTAATAGGCCGTCCATGCCATTTCGAAATAATAGCTGACGAGCGGATTTCCTTGTGCCCGAACGCGCCGCAACAGTGATGCAGTAGCCAGGCCGATACTTATACGGTCATCGTTGCCCGCATCGCGCGAGCCTAGTTCCAGTGGCTTTGGCATTATACTTCTCCCCCGATTCAGTGCCTGCCAGATGCGCCGACTCACCTATACAAGTGGTTGCATGGAATTGCAAAGCGAATAAGAGCGCCGGCAGGGGAAAACCGCGGTTTTCCCTGCCCCGCCGGCTTCACGGAGCCGCGGGCCGTTACTATCACCAATTGTGTTTTGCACGATTTGCGCCGGCCTTCACCCCGTCGATCAGTTCTCAAGGGCTTTACCGGAGCGGAGCGAAATGGCACCCCATGACGAGGTGCTGGAGGAATGGCTCAATGAAATCGCATGCGCGTGTGGTCATCGTGGGGGGCGGAGTGATGGGAGCGGGGCTTCTCTACCACCTCGCCCAGGAAGGCTGGACGGACATTGCGCTCATCGAGAAGGGCGAACTCACGTCGGGCTCGACATGGCATGCGGCAGGCCAGTGCCCGCATTTCAACGGCTCGCTGAACATGACGAAAGTCCATGTGTACGGGACGGAACTCTATCCGCGGCTAGAAGCGCTGACCGGACATGCCGTGAGCTGGCATGGATGCGGGGGCTTGCGGCTCGCCCTTACCGAGGAAGAGGTCAATTGGTTTAAATATGTCCATGGCATCTCCAAGCTCGCCGGTTATGAAGCCCATATTCTCGGACCAAACGAGATCCGGTCGTATCATCCCTTTCTCGAAACCTTCGGCGTGAAGGCAGCTTTCCTGACGGTGCGGGATGGCCATGTGGCGCCCGCCGACATCACCAATGCCATGGCGGCAGGAGCACGGCAGCTCGGCGCGGAAGTTCACCGGCGGACGCGCGTCACGGATATCCAGCAGCTGCCGTCGGGCGAATGGCAGGTCATCACCGACAAGGGCAACATTATTTGCGAACATGTAGTCAATTCGGCGGGCTCTTATTGCGATGTGGTCGGTGCGTGGACCGGCCACAGCGTGCCGATCGCCAACATGCTGCATCATTATCTCATCACCGAGCCGGTCGAGGAACTCATCGCGCTGAAACCGGAGCTGCCGGTGGTGCGCGACCCTTATTCACATTCCTATCTGCGCGAAGAGACGAACGGCATTCTGGTGGGCCCGTATGAGACGGAAACCGCGCATTTGTGCTGGAACGGCAAGCCGCCGGCCTGGGATTTCGAAAGCGAGCTCATCGCGCCCGAGCTCGACAGGCTGACGCCATGGCTCGAACGTGCCGCGGAACGCTTTCCGCTGTTCGCCAAGGCCGGGCTGAAGAACGTCATATCCGGCGCCATCACCCATACGCCGGACGGGACCTATCTGTCAGGACCGGCACCGGGCCCGCGGAACTACTGGATGCATTGCGGCGCATCGATCGGCATCTGCCAGGGCGGGGGCGCTGGAAAATATCTCGCGCAGTGGATGGTTCACGGCCAGTCGGAGATCAACATGCGGGAATTCGATCCGCGCCGCTTCGGCTCCTGGGCGGATGCCGAGTACACGGCGCGGGTGGCGGTCAACGACTATCACCATATGTATCATTGTCTGAAGCCCGGCGAGCAGCATGAGGTCGGACGCGATCTCCGGAAATCGTCACTGCACGAGAAGCTGAAGGCCCAGGGCGCGCAGTTCAGCCAAATCTTCGGTTGGGAACGGGCGCGCTGGTACGATTCTTCGGGCACGGGCGAGGTGTTCTCCTTCAAGCGTTCGAATTGGTGGGGCCCGGTTAGAGAAGAGGCGCTTGCGGTCAGAGAACGGGTGGGCCTCATGGATCTCTCCACCTTCTCCAAATTCGACGTCAGAGGCCGCGATGCCCATGCGTTCCTGGAGCGAATCTGCGCAAACCGCATCGCATCGCGGGACGGCGGCATCATCCTCGGCCATTTGCTGACCCCCGCCGGCTTCATCGAGAGCGAAATAACGGTGACGCGCTTAGCGGGCGATCATTTCTACGTGCTCTCGGCCGCGGCAGCACAACTCCACGATCTCGACCAGCTGCACTGGCGGCTTAGCGACCAAGAGCAGGTCGTGATCGAGGACATCACAGATCGTTTCGGCTGCCTGGTGCTCGCGGGACCGAAGTCACGCGACGTGCTCGAGGCCTGCACCTTTGCGGATCTGAGCAATCGCGCGTTGCCATGGCTGACGGCCAGGACGACAGAGGTGGCCGGCGTTCAAGGGGTGAGGCTGCTCCGGGTCAATTATGTCGGCGAGCTGGGATATGAACTGCATGTGCCCATGGCGCGGATGCCCGAAGTATTCGATGCGCTTATGGCGGCGGGCAGGACTTTCGGCATCACGCTTTTCGGGACCTATGCGATGAATTCGCTGCGGATGGAAAAGGCCTATCGCGGCTGGGGATCGGAGTTGACGAGCGAGATCGACATGTTCGAGGGTTCGATGGAGAGGTTCATCCGTCTCGACAAAGAGGATTTCATCGGCCGCGCGGCGAGCCTTGGGCATAAACAGCGCGGCGAGCGGATCAAGCTCGTCTATATGAGCGTCGATGCCGCCGATGCCGATGTCCTGGGCAATGAGC
>DATFOT010000022.1:0-3146 GCA_035265265.1 Aestuariivirgaceae bacterium
TGATCTGATAGAGGCCGAGCGCCTTGGTGTAGAATTCCACCGCCCTCTCCAGGTCGGGAACGGTGATGCCGATATGGCTGAAGCTCACGGGAGCAGACATGATACCTCCTCTTCATTTATTTCTGCGGGCAAAGAAGCCCAGGAGTTCCGACCGCCACATATCGATGCCGACCGCGATAATGATGATCGCGCCGATAACGACGTTCTGGGCCGATGTCGGCACGGCGTTGAGGTTCAGGCCGTTTTGAACGACGACGATCGTCATGGCGCCGATGACGGTATTTATGACATTGCCGCGCCCGCCCGCGAGCGAAGTGCCCCCGATCACGGCAGCGGCGATGGCGGCGAGCTCGAGCCCAACGCCGTAATTGGGTGAGCCCGAATTGAGCCGCGCCGACATGAGAATCGCACCAAGCCCTGCCGCGGCTCCCGCGATGGCGAACGCTATGAGCTGGACGCGTTCGACATTGATGCCGGAAAGGCGGGCAGCATTCGCATTTCCGCCCACCGCATAGATCGCCCGCCCCGGCGCGGTATAGGTCAGGAACCAATAGGCCAGCCCATAGCAGATCACCACATAGAACAGTGGCAGCGGTATTCCAAAAACCGAACTGTAGAAGAGCTGTTCGAGCACCGGTGAGAGCTGGAAGATTGGCGAACCATTGTTGAACATGAAGGCGACGCCGCGAAAAGCCGACAGCGCCGCCAGCGTGGTGATGAACGAGGGAATTCTGACATAGGCAGTCAGCGCTCCGTTGATCAGTCCGAGCAGCAGGCCGAGAAGCAGCACCGCTATGATCGCCGGCAGCAGCGGCCAGCCATGGAATTTGATGAGCGTCGCAAATACCATGGTCATCAGCGTTATGGCCGAACCTGGCGACAAATCGATGCCGCCCGCCAGAATGACCATTGTCGAGCCGATCGCGATGATGGCAACGATGGAGACCTGGAGGATGAGGTTGGAAATATTGCCGGGATCGAGAAAGTTTCGCGTCGTGAGCGCGACCAGGAGGGCCACCAAAAGCAGTGCGGCAGATGGACCTGCAATTTCCTTCAGGAAAGAGCTCATGCAACATCTTCCAGATTTGCATTCGAGGCTCTGACGAGATCGAGTTTGCTGATTTCTCTGGCGTGGCGTACCGCCTCCACGCGGCCGTGGCGAATGATTGCGATGCGGTCGGACATCGCCAGGAGCTCGTCATGGTCGGACGAAATGAGGATCACGCTGTGACCCGCCCGTGTGAGGGTATTGATGAGCTTGTAGATGGCAACCTTGGCGCCGATGTCGATGCCCTGGGTGGGCTCATCGAGTATGAACAGCTCGGCGCCTGCGAACAGCCACCGGCCGATGACGATTTTCTGCTGATTTCCGCCGGAAAGCAGGTCGACGGTCTTGGTTTCGGCGGCAGGGCTGATTTCGAGATCCTCGACCAGCCGTTGGCCTTCCTCGGTTTCGCGCCGTAGGCTTAGGGAAAAGCGCCCGCCCAGCTTGTCGAGCCGCGCGATGGACATGTTCGGGAAGCCTGTTAGGTTGAAAAACAGTCCATCCGACTTGCGGTTCTCCGGGACATAGGCAATCCCGGCTCGGATCGCCTCTTCCGGGCTGGAAAATTCTACCCGTTTGCCTTTCCATCGGATCTCGCCGGCAGTCAGCCGGTCGATTCCAAAAACTGCGCGTGCGATCTCCGTGCGGCCCGATCCCAGCACGCCGCCCAGTCCCAGAACCTCGCCCCGCAGCACGGTGAAGCTCACATCGTGAACACGATTCTGGGTAGCGATTGCGCTCACGTCCAGCACGATCTCATTGCGCGAAGTTTCCTCTTTCGGAAAATGCTCGGTGATTTCCCCGATCATTCTGCGCACGATGAACGGAATATCGATCCGCGTTTCAGCCGCCTCGCAGACGATGCGTCCGTCCTTCATGATCGTGGCGACATCCACCAATTCGACCACTTCGTCGAGCCGGTGGGAAATGTAGAGAACCGCCGTGCCCGCAGCTTTCAATCGTTTCAGCAGACTGTGCAATTGCGCGATCTCGGTCAGGCCGAGCGCCGTGGTCGGCTCGTCGAGGATCAGCATTCTGGCATCCGCCGCCAGTGCTTTGGCGATCTCGACGAGTTGCTGCTCGGCAACCGAAAGCGAGGCCACGACTGCTGCAGGATCGATCTTGACATGCATGCGCGTGAGCATTTGTTCGGCACGCTTGCGCATCGCATCCCAGTCCACATGCTGATGCCTCAAGGGTAGTCGGCCGAGGCAGATGTTTTCCGCTACCGTCAGCGTCGGCACGAGCGAAAATTCCTGGAATACCGTGGCGATGCCATGTGCCCGAGCAGCGGCGGGAGATGGAATGCCGACCGGCGCGCCATCCTTCAGGATCGTGCCGGAGTCGGGCTGATGGGCGCCCGAGATGATTTTGATCAAAGTCGATTTGCCGCTGCCGTTTTCGCCGAGGAGGCCATGAATCTCTCCGCTAAACAGCGCAACGGATACATTGTCGTTCGCTACGACGCCGGGAAAGGCCTTGGTGACGTTGCGCAGCTCCCAAAGCGGAACTTGGCTTGGCATATGGATCGATTTCCATGGGGCGAACCCCGGATGCTCCGGGGCCCGTTGGTCAGCGCCTAATAGGTCTTCGACGGCTTGGGATAGAGTAGATCCGGCTTTTTCAGCACCTCGAGCACATTGTCCTTGTCGACGATGGTCGTCGGCGTCTCCACAAACCCGCCAGCGAATTTGCCGTTCAGCGCATCCATGGTGACGGTCAGAGCGATTTGTCCCATCACGAAAGGTGTGGTGTTGACCGTGGCAGTAATCTGGCCTTCGGCGATTTGCTCGAGTGCTGCCGTGTCTCCGTCATTGCCCAGAAGAGTCAGTGTTCGCCCAAGCGCCTTCGCTGCCTGAGCCGCACCCATGATCATGTAGTCATTGGCCGCAAACAGCACATCGACATCGGGATTCGCCTGCACCAGATCCATTCCCGCCGTGTTGCCGCCTTCCACGTTCCATCCGCCGGGTATGGAAGCCTTGATTTCGATTCCGGGCCTTCCTTCGACCGCGTCCCTGAACCCGCCGACGCGCTCGGTCGAGTGATACCCCGGCAGGCCTTCGATGATTCCAATCTTCGCCGGCTTGCCGCCGAGTTT
>DATFOT010000023.1:0-25820 GCA_035265265.1 Aestuariivirgaceae bacterium
GTGGGGTAGCGAAGCGAAAGCTGGCGGAAGAAATTTCTATTTGCATTGCATATTCGCTCTTCTGCGCGTCATGCGCGGACTTGATCCGCGCATCTGCCGCTGGCACGAGATCGCCGGGTCAAGCCCGGCGACGACGAATAAGGATCAAGTTCGATGGCTGGATTTCACCGAAATGACGATGACGACCGACGCCTCGGCGCGTTAGTAAATATGTCCACGCAGGGCCGTGAGCCTCACCTGGGTGCCGGGTTTGATACGGTGGGAAGCGAGGCGATTTGCCGGAATCTCGGTTTCGATCAAATCGCCATTGCCGGGGATCTCGACATCGACGCGGGCGATCGGGCCGACAGTCGATATGAACTTCACCGTGGCGGCGCTCTTCGCATCGGGACGCACCTCGATATCATGCGGACGCACATAGACCTTGGAGGGCGTCTTGGCATAGGCCGGGACGCGGAGCTCACCCAAACGGATTGCCGGATGGCTGACATGGCGGCCCTTCACTTCAGCGGTGATGCGGTTCACACTGCCCAGAAACTCGCAGACGAAGGGATTGGCAGGGGAGTCATACACCTCGGCAGGCGTGCCGATCTGCTCGATATGGCCAAGGCTCATCACGACAAGGCGATCGGCGATCTCCATGGCCTCCTCCTGGTCATGGGTGACGAAAATGGAGGTCATTCCCAATTCTTCATTAAGGCGGCGCAGCCAGCGGCGCAATTCCCGGCGCACCTTGGTATCGAGCGCGCCGAACGGCTCATCGAGCAGGAGGACCTTCGGCTCGATGGCGAGAGCGCGAGCAAGCGCCACGCGCTGACGCTGGCCTCCGGACAGTTCGGAGGGGAAGCGGTGGGCCAGCCGCTCGATCTGGACAAGATGAAGGAGCTCTCGGACCTGGCGGGCAATTTCCTCGCGCGACGCGCGCTGGGACTTCGGCCTTACGGTCAGGCCGAAGGCGACATTGTCGAACACGTTCATGTGGCGGAACAGGGCATAGTGCTGGAAAACAAAGCCGATGCCGCGGTCTCGGGCATTGACGTGCAAGACGCTCCTGCCGTCGATACGCACATCGCCGGCATCGGGAAAGTCCAGGCCCGATATGATGCGCAGAAGCGTCGTCTTGCCAGAGCCTGAGGGACCGAGCAGCGCCAAGAGCTCGCCTTGCGCGACGGACAGGCCAACGGATTTCAGGGCGACGAAATCATCAAAGCGCTTGGTGAGGTCGATTGCATCAATGCTCATGAACGGTCCTGTGGCGGCCACGGGCGAGCTTCCATTCGAGCAGGCTCTGCGCAGCAAGAGTGAGCAGCGCCAGCATGGCAAGAAGCGATGCGACCGCGAAGGCGGCGGTGAAGTCGTACTCATTGTACAGAATTTCGACATGCAGCGGCATGGTGTTGGTATGACCGCGGATATGCCCGGATACCACGGAAACCGCCCCGAATTCGCCCATGGCGCGGGCATTGCACAGCAGCACGCCGTAAAGCAGGCCCCAGCGGATGTTGGGAAGAGTGACACGGAAAAAGGTTTGAAGCGGCGAGGCGCCGAGCGAGAGGGCGGCTTCCTCATCCTCGGTGCCCTGCTCCTCCATCAGCGGAATGAGCTCGCGGGCTACGAAGGGAAAAGTGACGAACATCGTCGCCAGAACAATGCCCGGAACGGCAAAGATGACCTTGATATCGTGCTCCTTGAGCCATGGGCCCAGCCAGCCCTGCAGACCGAAAAGAAGCACATAGATGAGGCCCGCGATCACCGGCGAGACAGAGAAGGGAATGTCGATCAGGGTGATCAGCAGGCTCCGGCCGTGGAAACGGAATTTGGTGATGACCCAGGCGGCCATGATGCCGAAGATCGTGTTGATAGGCACTGCAATGGCGGCGGTGAGCAGGGTCAATCTGACGGCGGCGAGGGATATCGGATCGGTTATGGCGCCGCGGTAGGCGCTCCAGCCCTTGGCGAAAGCCTGGATGAACACGGTGATCAGCGGCAGGCCGATAAACAGGGCGAGGAAAAAAAGGGCTGCGCCGATCAGCGCCACGCGCACGGGGAGGGGATCGCGACGAACGGACCGCAGCGTCATGCCTCAGCTCTCAGGAACCGCCAACGCGACCAGGCCTGCATGGAGTTGATGCCGAAAAGGATCAGAAGCGAAACGAAAAGCATCACGACGGCAATGGCGGTCGCCTGCTCATATTCGAATTCCTCGAGCTTCACGACGATGAGCAAGGGCGCAATTTCGGAGACCATTGGCAGATTGCCGGCGATGAAGATGACGGAACCATATTCGCCAACGGCACGGGCGAAGGCGAGCGCAAAGCCCGTTGTCAGCGCGGGAAAGGCGGTGGGGAGAATCACCCTTTGGAAGGTTTGAAGGGCGGTCGCTCCCAAGCAATGGGCCGCTTCCTCGACATCGGCATCGAGATCGGCGAGAACCGGCTCCACGGCACGCACAACGAAGGGAATGCCGATGAAGATCAGCGCGATCAATATACCGAGCGGGGTAAAGGCGATTTTGATGCCCATCGGCGCGAGCAGGCTGCCGATAATACCGTTCGGCGCGTATATGGCGGTGAGAGCAATGCCGGCGACGGCGGTCGGCAGGGCAAAAGGTATATCGACGAGGGCTTCAACGAATCGGCGAAAGGGAAAATCGTAACGAACCAGCACCCAGGCGATGAGCAGGCCGAAAACCGTATTGATCGCGGCGGCGAGGAGCGACAAGCCGAAAGACAGCCGCAGCGCGGCAAGGACGCGCGGGGTGGTGACGCTGGCAAGGAAGCCCATGAGCCCGAGATTCGCGGCCTTGAGAATGAGAGCTGCCAGCGGCAGCAGGACGAGAAGGCCAAGCCAGGACAAAGTAAGGCCGAGTGTCAGTCCGAACCCCGGAATGACGCTCGGCTTTCGCAAGCTCGGCAGAAAAAGCGACAAGGGAGCGTGCCCTCAGTTGCCGGGCTTGTAGATCTGATCGAAGATACCGCCTTCGGCAAAGTGGGTTGCCTGCGCCTTGTCCCAGCCGCCGAAAACCTCAGCTACCGTGAACAGGGGAATTTTCGGGAAGCGGTCGGCATATTTAGCGACGATCGCGGCCAAACGCGGCCGGTAGAAATTTTTGGCGGCGATTTCCTGACCTTCAGGCGAGTAGAGATGATTGAGATAAGCCTCGGCTTCTCGGCGCGTACCCTTCTTGTCGACAACGCTGTCGACGACGGCGACGGGTGGCTCGGCAAGAATGCTGACGCTTGGTGCAATGATTTCGAATTTGTCGGAACCGAACTCCTGGAGGGCGAGAAAGGCCTCGTTCTCCCAGGCGATCAGCACGTCCCCGATGCCGCGCTCGACGAAGGTCACCGTGGCACCGCGGGCGCCGGTGTCGAGCACAGGCACATTGCGATAGATGTCGGCCACGAAATTTCTCGCTTTCGCCTGATCATTGCCGGCGCTGCGAAGCGCATACCCCCAGGCCGCGAGATAGTTCCAGCGCGCGCCGCCACTGGTTTTCGGATTTGGCGTTATAACCTGAATGCCGTCTTTGGTGAGATCGCTCCAATCCTTGATCCCTTTAGGATTTCCCTTGCGAACCAGAAAAACGATGGTCGAAGTGTAGGGGGCGCTGTTGTCGGCCAAGCGCGACTGCCAATCACTGGCGATGAGGCCCCTATTGGCAATAGCCGTTATGTCATAGGCCAGAGCGAGGGTAACGACATCGGCCTCGAGACCGTCGATCACGGCGCGTGCCTGCTTGCCCGAACCGCCGTGCGATTGCTGGATGGCTATGTCCTCGCCGGTTTCGGTCTTCCATTTGGCGGCAAAAGCAGCGTTGAACTCCTGATAGAATTCGCGAGTGGGATCATAAGACACGTTGAGAAGCTCCGCGGCGGCAAGCGGGCCGGCGAGGAGCAAGAGCGGCAGGGCGGCTGCGAGTCCAATCAGGTGTCGGCAGATCCTGGGTGCGTTGCGGGTCATTCAAATCTCCATCGCAATTGGAGGGGTCCAGGGCGAGTTGCGCTGGAAAATTGGCGGTGCTGGTTCAGTGGGCGTGAAGCGAATTTCAGCCTACAGCCAAGTGTAACGGAACATGATGAGTTCGGGCGTGAGCCTGCGCTCAGCCCAGGCCCTGCTGATCACCGCCAGCGAGTCATGCTGAGGAATCGGAAGCACAGCGGCGCACAAGTCATTGAAAATGTTTTGCAATATACTACGGGCGGTCATTTGCATCTCCGTCGCAGTTACCATGTTATCTCGACTGATTTGGTCGAGATTGTCAAGGGCCCGTTTTGTATAACGAACAGAAAAATGCAAATCGTTCTTGATATCAAACGTTTGCCGGCCGCATCCCCGCGGAAACAACAAGGGACAGCCCCTCGCGCTCCCCAGTAATGGCCTCAGCGATCGTCGTGCGTTCCAGCACCTCGCGCGTGGCATCGGCAACGCGTGCAAAGGTGCTACGGATCTCGCAGGTCTTCTCGTCGGTGCAGTCGACGCAGCGGGCATAGGCGACAACGCTGAGGCAGGGCAGGGGCGCCATGGGCCCGTCAATCAGGCGCACAACTTCAGCGAAGCTGATGGCATCGGCAGGTTTTAGAAGCGCATAACCCCCCAGAGAACCGCGGCGGCTCTGGACAAGCCCGCGGCGTTTCAAGACCAGCAAAATCTGCTCGAGAAACCTTTTGGGAATTTTTTGCCGGCGCGCGATCTCAGCCGTCAGCATCGACTGGCCCGGAGGAGTTCGCGCCAGAGCGATCAGGGCACGGAGCGCGTATTTTGCCTGCCTGGAGATCATATCCCATTTACGGCGGCGAGGTTGGTTTGGCCAGCAAAAGCTCGGAGCCCAGGTTTTGTTTTGGAATCACGCCCAGCTGTTCTAGAGACTGATAAACGGCCCCGCCGGATCGCGCCCTTCGGGGCCGTTCTACTGTGCAGAAGGCAAGACATGGCGAATGTAGCGGTGGTCGGCGCCCAATGGGGCGACGAAGGCAAAGGCAAGATCGTGGATTGGCTGTCGGAACGGGCCGACATCGTGGTCAGATTCCAGGGCGGACATAATGCCGGCCATACGCTGGTGATCGACGGGGTAACTTTCAAACTCTCGCTCCTGCCGTCGGGGATCGTCAGACCCGGAAAGCTGTCGCTGATCGGCAATGGCGTCGTGGTGGATCCGTGGGCGCTCGCAGATGAAATCGCGAAGCTCGAGTCGCAAGGCGTGCACATCAGCCGGGAAAATTTGCGGATTGCGGAAAATGCGCCCCTCATCCTGCCGCTCCACCGCGAACTCGACCAGATGCGCGAGGCGGCGGCAGGAGACAGCAGGATCGGCACGACAGGGCGCGGCATTGGCCCCGCCTATGAGGACAAGGTTGGCCGACGCGCCATCCGGATGCAGGATCTTTCGAATTTCGACACGATCGGACCAAAGATCGACCGGCTGCTGCAGCATCACAATGCTCTGAGGCGCGGTCATGGCGAGGCGGAGGTGAAGGCTAAGGACCTCATACAAAGGCTCGTAGAAATCGCTCCAAAGGTAAGAACCTATATCGATGCAGTCTGGACCATACTCGACGACGCGCGCTCACATGGCAAACGCGTGCTGTTCGAAGGAGCGCAGGGCATCCTGCTCGACATCGATCATGGTACGTACCCGTTCGTAACGTCGTCCAACACCGTCGCCGCCCAGGCGGCGACCGGATCGGGCACGGGCACGGATGCAATCGGCTATGTGCTCGGTATCGCCAAAGCCTATACGACACGGGTGGGCTCGGGGCCTTTCCCCACGGAACAGGCGAATAACATCGGGACGCGCCTTGGTGAACGAGGGCACGAGTTTGGTACGGTAACCGGGCGGAAGCGTCGCTGCGGATGGTTCGACGCGGTTCTGGTTCGGCAGGCGATCAAGACCTCCGGCATAAGAGGCATTGCGCTGACCAAGCTCGACGTGCTCGACGGGTTCGAGGAAATCAAAGTCGCTACATCCTATGGGCTCGACGGACAGCGTATCGACCGGCTGCCGGGGAGCGAGGAAGCGCAAAAACGGGTGGTGGCAAATTACCAAACGCTCGAGGGCTGGCAGGCTTCGACCCGGGGAGCGCGGTCGTGGGCAGAGCTGCCAGCACCCGCCATCAAATACGTCCGCTATCTCGAAGAACTCATTCAGTGCCCGGTCGCGCTGCTTTCTACTTCGCCCGAGAGAGACGATACGATCTCGATGCGCGATCCTTTTGCAGCTTAACCGAGCTTGGGCGTTTCGAGCGCGCGTAGGATCATGGCCCTATCGCTGTTGGCGCCGGAGAATATGAGCACGGTCCTGCTGGCGCGGATGGCCGGCCGGTGCCTCCACGCACCGGCGAGTGCCGCGGCGGCACCGACTTCGATCAGCAAATGAGCATCGGCCAGGAGCGTGTGCATAGCGGCAAGACAGGCGGTGTCGTCCACCTCGAGCGCTTCGGCCACATGTTCGAGCATACAGGCAAGGGAGAGCTTCGGCGGGATACGCTGGTTCAGGCAATCGCAGATGGTCGTCACCGGATGTTCAATGGCGCAGCGGGCGGTGAAGCTGCGGGCCATGCACGGGCTTTGGGCAGACTGGACGGCGATGACGCGCGCTGCCGATCCGGCCGCTTTCAATCCGATGGCGGTGCCGGAGGCGAGGCATGCCGAGCCAGTCGGGGCAAAGACAAAGTCGGCGCCTGGACAGTCCTCGGCTATTTCAAGACCGATCGTTCCGGCGCCGGCGATCACATGAGGACTTTCGCCATCGTCGACGAAGGCCAGATTGCGGCTTTCGGCAAAGATGCGTGCAGCGGACTTCGCCTGGTCAAGATCGGCGCCGGTGACATGGAGCCGGCCGCCGAACCGGGCGATGGCCTCCTTCTTGGTTTCCGGGCAGCCGTGGGGCAGAAATATATCAGCCGTCCGGCCCAGCATTCCGGCAGCATAGGCAACGGCCTGACCGTGATTGCCGGTAGAAGCGGTGCAGGCACCGCGCTCGTCTCCGGAGATCAGAAGATGATTGAGAGCGCCACGCAGCTTGAATGAGGCAATGGGGTTCGCGAATTCGCCCTTTATCCAAATCTCGGCGCCCAAAAGCTCGCTCAGCGCGGGAGATATCCACATCGGTGAGCGCGGCAGAGCCGAGCGCAGGCGGCGCTCAGCTTCGATCACAGCGGCTATGTCGGGGATGGAGAGACCCGTCACCGGGCAAATCGCCTGGAATTCAACTCAACGGCGGTCACGAGGGCGCGCAGAACAGGTTTGCTCATTGCCGGCTGCCGAGGCGGCTGCAGCGTGGGCCAGGCGTGAGCCATTTGGTCGACCGACTTCTGAATCTCGGTAGCGGCGTTTGAATTTTCCGTGTTCAGTTCAGGTATGATACCGCGCAATTCGGATCGTGCAATGGAGATGAAACCGTAGCCATCCTGGTATTCTGCCTGATCGCCGAGCTGCATACCGTTCCAGGCCTCATCGTATTCGGCCTGCGCCTGTCGAAGCAGCAAAATGATGACGTCGAGTTCCTGCCGGTGGTGGGAGATGCCGTTCCGCAGCAATCCCCGACCCAGTCCCTCGATATAACTTTTCAGTGCCTCATTGGCCGCCAAAATTTCGGCCATGGTAGATTTCAAGGCGACGGTTTCGTTTACGGACTCGATTTTTTGGCGGAGTGCCTGCGCTTCGCTGGCAGGGAGAATGCGAGCGAGCTCCTGCCACGCCTCATCGAGTGCGTGCCGGCTATGGATGACGGCCTGGTCGGCCCGACCCTCTTTCGCTAGTTCAATTGAGGCGAGCAAATGGCCTCGGGCGATGAGCAGAAAATAGCGCACTGTGAGCTCACGTGAGGCGGTCGCTGGAAGAACTGCGGAGTCGGCACGTGCCGTTACGGCCCAGCCGACCGACAAAGACATCAAAACCGGCAGGAGCAATAGGGTGAGGAGGATCGGCGTCGAGATTCTGCGCATAATCGGTGACCGGCCTATTTGACGAGCTTCATGAGCCGTTCGACCCCCGAGGGCGCGGGGCCGGGAACCGGTGAGGTTTCGGTGAAATTGCGGAGAATAACAGCGGCCACCTCCGTCAAAGGAACCGGCCTGCCGAAATGGTATCCCTGGGCTTCCGTGCAATCGAGGCTGCGCAGGTAGTCTGCCTGTTCGGCGGTTTCGACACCTTCTGCCGTGATCGGCAGACTCAACGAGCGACCCAAACCGATGATCGCGCGGAGGATATTGCGGACGTTGGATTTTGAATCCATGGCGCGCACGAAAGACTGATCGATCTTGAGCTTGTTGAAGGGAAACTGCCAGAGATAGCCGAGGCTCGAATATCCGGCGCCGAAATCGTCGAGAACGATACCCACACCGGTTTCCTGGAGCGCGCGAAGCTGCTCGCGAACATATTCGGTATCGTCAAGCAGCAAGCCCTCGGTAACCTCGAGCTCCAGGCGATAGGCAGGAAACTTCGCATGTTCGAGGCTGCGGCGGACCGAGGAAATCATGCTGCCGCTGCGGAACTGCAGGGGCGACAGGTTGACGGCGATTTTCAACGGATCGGGCCATTGCGCGGCCATAAGACAGGCGGTTTCGAGAGTCCAGGCGCCGATGTCGCCGATGAGGCCGATGCTTTCCGCAACCGGAATAAATTCAGAGGGAGGAATGGATCCGTGTTGGGGATGATTGAGACGGATCAGCGCCTCGAAGCCGGTCAGGCGGTTCGAGCGAAGCTCAAAGACCGGCTGATAATGAAGTTCGAATAGTTTCTGCTCGCAGGCTTCCTTGACCGCCGATTCGATCGCGCGGCGCTTGCGAAGGCCGTTCTCGGTGTCTGAATCGAAGAAGCGATAGGAATTCCGGCCGGCGGACTTGGAAGAAACAAGAGCCACGTCGGCGCTTTTGAGAAGATCATCGGCCGTGCGGCCATCGGTCGGGGCGAGAGCAAGGCCGATGTTGATATTGAGGGAGATATTTTCTCCCCTGATCCCGATCGGCTGCGTCAAGGACTGAAGTGCGGTGCGGGCAAGCTGGGCTGCCTCCATAGCGTCATGGACGCTCGATTTCAAAACAGCAAATTCGCCGTCGCTCAAACGTGCCGAAATCCCCAGGGGCCCAGTCATGGCCTGTAGCCTGGCTGAAAACTCGAGCAGCAAAGAATCGACTGTCTGCCGGTCGTAATGCTCATAAAGCTCGCGCAGTCGGTCGATCTCGATATCAAGGATGGCGGTGTGCTCATTGCGGCGTTCGGCCTGTTTGAGCATCTCGTCGAGTTGGCGAGAGAAGATCGCGCGCGTAGGCAGCCTCGTCAGCTGGTCGTGATTGGTAATGAACGACAGGGTCTTTTCGACCCTCGTCTTTTCACGCGAGCGGTACCAGAAGCCTAAGGCCGGACCGAGAGCCAGAAGCAGTCCCATGACAATGGCGATCTGGGTGGCAGCCTGGACAATGAGACGCCGGCTCACTTCCTGGTCGGCAAGGATTTCGATCCAGCCGAGGACGACTTCATTCGGCCTTACCGGCACAAACGTCTGCGACACATGACGTTGCTTGCCATGGATGTTGGTTTCGCTGGCAAGGGAGAAGGACTGACCCGCAGCAAGGCGAGATGTCAGCTCGGGACGGTCCCTGCCAATGGTGGAGTCATAGGTGAACGCATTGCCGATATCGGTCGAGATCAGCCGCAGCCGGCCGGCGCCGTCATAGACCTGGAACTGGAGAATGGTATCGGACTGCTTGACCTGCTCGAGAAAAACGATGGATTCGAGATTGGGTATTTCGCCCTCGAGGATGCGGCTGAAATCTGCGATATTGCGAAGGAGGAAATCGGCCCATTCAGCACCCGCGCGCCGGGCTTCCGTCGCAACCAGCCTGTCGGCGGCAATGTTGACCACGGCGAATCCGGCAAGGATCTGAAGAACGAAAAATCCAACGAGGATCGTTGTCCAATACGCCTTGTCACGCCATTTCTCGATCAGAATCGTCACGGCCGTTCCCTGGGCAGAGCGAATCCTTCACTCTCCAGACATTGATAGCAGGAACTTGGACAAGGAATGGTAAACTGGCCAGGTCATGGGATGGCCTGATATAAGAATTCTCAGCCGATC
The DNA here is from genome assembly GCA_035265265.1 of Aestuariivirgaceae bacterium. Classification (GTDB taxonomy): domain Bacteria; phylum Pseudomonadota; class Alphaproteobacteria; order Rhizobiales; family Aestuariivirgaceae; genus DATBLQ01. The sequence continues at coordinate 10,079 of DATFOT010000023.1, forward strand.
AGTCCGGACTTAGAGGGGAGATCATGCGCTTTCTTGGCTACAGCGCTGTGTTAGCTGCGCTATTTTTGTTTCTTGCCCCACAGGCCATGGCAGCGTCTGCCTACCGCGCCTATGCCGAGCAGGTGACGCAGCAGCTGCCCAAGGGAATTTCCGTTCGGCCTGATCTCGAAGGCATGCTGGACGGACTTGCCCAGCAAACCAGGGCGGGAAAAAACCGGCCTCTTATGGTCAGCACGTTTCTAAAAACGGCGGCCCGAGCACAGGCCATCGACATGGTTTTGGGCGACTTCGTCGGCCACACATCGCTCAAGGGCTATTCTTTCCGAGCGCGATTTGCGGCCTTTGCCGAGGATCCCGACCAGTTTCCGGCGCGAGGTGAAAATGCCGCGCGCGAGCGCAGCCGCGGTCCGCCGGGCCCGGCAAAGGCGAAAAAGCTTTTTCAGCAATGGCTCGATTCCGGCGGGCACCGCCGCAATCTGCTGAACCGGTCGTACAACCGGGTGAGCACCGGTGTGGTGCAGAAGGGCGACCACCTCTATGCGGTGCAGATGTTCTGGACCGAGCGCGATGAGCAATGATTGAGAGCTGGCAGCCGGTTTGCGCTAATGGCCGGCAGGGTGACCCGTGTCAGGCACCCGCTGCGAGCTGCGGCTTCGGCGCAAGCGCCTTGCCCGCGGCGGCTTTCACCGTTTTCTGAACCTTTTCGAAAGCCCTGACCTCGATCTGGCGAATGCGCTCGCGGGAAACGCCGAACTCCTGGGACAAATCCTCCAGGGTGACCGGATCATCGCGCAAACGGCGAGCCTCGAATACACGCCGCTCGCGATCATTGAGCTTCTCAATGGCCTCGGTCAGCATATCATGCCGCATGGAGGCTTCTTCGCCCTGGGCCAAAACCTGCTCCTGGTCGTCGGTTTCGTCGACAAGCCAGTCCTGCCATTCGCCCTCGGCGTCAATGCGGACCGGCGCGTTGAGAGAGGCATCGCCCGACAGGCGGCGGTTCATGCTCACCACGTCTTCGGACGGCACGCCCAGCCGCCGGGCAATCTCGGCCACCTGCTCTGGACGCAAGTCACCCTCTTCCAGAGCCTGGATCTGTCCCTTCACCTTGCGAAGGTTGAAAAACAGCTTCTTCTGGCTCGCCGTTGTGCCCATTTTCACCAGGCTCCAGGAGCGCAGGATAAATTCCTGAATGGATGCCTTGATCCACCACATGGCGTAGGTGGCGAGACGGAAGCCCTTGTCGGGCTCGAAACGCTTCACAGCCTGCATTAGGCCGACGTTGCCTTCGGAGATCACCTCACCGATCGGCAGCCCATAGCCGCGGTAGCCCATGGCGATCTTCGCCACGAGGCGCAGGTGGCTGGTCACCAGCCTGTGGGCAGCCTCGCGATCATTGTGCTCACGCCAGCGCTTAGCCAGCATGAACTCCTCTTCGGGCTGCAGCATTGGAAACTGCCTTATCTCCTGAAGATAGCGCTGAAGGCCACCTTCGCTTGATATGGTCGGCAGGGTAGACGTCTTGGCCATTTCAATACCCGGGTTCACAGACCGGGCTCCCTAGAAAACGTTACTGATATAGTTACGATTAGTGGCCGATTTAAGACCCCTTGCAGTTTCCAAGCTCTTCGGGAAAGTACTGCGAAGAGATTGAGTTCCCGGCTTATGCCGCGAGGGCTTCCAGAACGGCTGCCATATCGCATGGCAGCGGCACGGAAAAACGCAGGAATTTGCCGCTCATGGGGTGCTCAAAACCAAGGAGCCCGGCGTGGAGGGCTTGGCGGCCAAGGTTTTCAACAGCTTCCCGAGAGGCGGGCGATAGCCGCTTCTGGCTTGCCAAAAAACCCTTGCCATAGGTTTCGTCGCCCAGCAAGGGGTGCCCGATATGGGCCATGTGAACCCGGATTTGATGGGTGCGGCCGGTTTCCAGCCGGCATTCCAAAAGGGAGGGCTCTCCCGGCTGGGGGAAGACTTTCAACAATTGGTAATGGGTCGTCGCCGGGCGGCCTCTCGGCGTGACAGACATTTTCTGCCGGTTGACGGATGACCGGCCGATCGGGGCATCAATGGTGCCTTGGCGCCTGGGCGGCTTGCCCCAAACGACTGCCTGGTAGGCGCGTTCCAGCCGGCCATCGCGGCCGTGGCCCGAGAATAGCCGTGACAGGCCCTGGTGCGCATCGTCGGTTTTGGCTACCACGAGAAGGCCCGAAGTGTTCTTGTCGAGGCGGTGGACAATCCCCGGCCGGCGCACGCCGCCAATCCCTGAGAGGCTGGCTCCGCAATGGGCGAGCAGGGCATTGACCAGGGTGCCGGCGTGATGGCCAGCAGCGGGATGAACGACCAGTCCTGCCGGCTTATTGATCACGATGAGCGCTTCATCTTCGAAAACGATATCGAGGGCGATGCGCTCCGGCTTCGGCACCATATCGCCTGGCGGGGGAATGGCTGCGATAATATGGGCTCCCGGTTTGACCCGGTGGCGCGCCTCGATTATGGTCTCGCCGTCCACCCGCACATGTCCTTCGGCGATCAGCCGCTGAAAACGCGCGCGACTCACGTCATGGAAGCGCTGGCTGAGGATGCGATCGAGGCGCTCGCCAGCTTCCGTCTCGGTGACCGTGAGTGAAATCTGTTGCGAGGGTGCCATTGATCAAGACGAAGGAAGCTCAAGGGGCGGGGGTAGCACCGGAGGTCTCCGAAGGGCAAGATCCGCTGAACGTGCGGCTGCTGAAATATCTCGTCATCGTCCTCGGTGTTCTGCTCATCGGCTGTTTCGTGGCTGTGTTTGCGATTATCGGATACCGGCTGGCGCATCCGCGCGTGAAGACGGGCCAAGCCGAAATCAAGGAGATTGCGCTATCGATCGGGGCTGGAGCGCATCTCGGGCAGTTCGTACTGGACGGTGACCGCATGGCGCTGCATCTCACCGGAAAGGAAGGCGAGGAAGTGGTGGTGGTTGATGTTCGCCGCGGATTGGTTCTCAGCCGGGTCAAGCTCGGAGGGCCGCCGCTTGCAGCGCAGCCATGATCGGATGCCAGAAGACGGTTGCTTCTTCCCTTAGGTTTCGGATATAGCAAGCCCACTCACACGCTATTGCGCCCCCTTCGTCTAGCGGCCTAGGACGCGGCCCTCTCACGGCTGAAACAGGGGTTCGATTCCCCTAGGGGGCGCCAACTTTCAACCGTATTCTTGCTTTCTAAGCACTTTCTCCCGAATTTGCCCCACCCCTCCAGAGCCAAACCTGAAAGTGGGACCCTTTCCGTCCACTGATTGTTCGGGAACACCCATATGCTGAGCGTCAGCGGCGTGCTTCCTCCGGGGCCGAGTGGTGGACTTTATGCCAACTTGCTCACAGGCCGCACAAACTTTCATCCACCCGTAGTGGTCGGTTTGAAGGCAGTGGCCTTATGTGTATCCTCTCCTTCGGGCAGTAATCCTGACTAGGGTTCACCGAGTAAGGTGGATGGAGCGAAGACTTACCGCGATACTTGCTGCCGACGTGGTTGGCTACAGCCGACTCATGGGAGAGGATGAGGTAGGTACGCTGGCGCGGTTGAAGACTTGCCGCCGGGATGTGGTCGACCCCGCCATACAAATGTATCATGGCCGCATCATCAAACTCATGGGTGATGGCGCACTCGTCGAGTTCGCGAGTGTGGTGGATGCCGTCCAGTGTGCTGCGACAATCCAGCGAAGCATGTCCAAATACGACCAGGGCGTTCCTGAAGCGCAACATATCCGCTTCCGTATTGGTGTCAATTTGGGTGACATTATCGTTGAAGACGATGACATCCATGGCGATGGAGTCAACATCGCGGCACGGCTCGAAGCTTTGGCAGAGCCGGGAGGCATTTGTATTTCTGGCATGGCCTTCGATCACGCAAGACACAAGGCTGATGTCGGTTTTGCCAATGCAGGTGAGCAGCGGCTCAAGAACATTGCAGACCCCGTTCGGATATATCGAGTTCTCCTTGATCCGGCTAAAAAGGGCAGGGTTATTGTTGCCTCGCGTCTTCTCTCGACGCGCACACTAGTTCTGATGGGTGTCATGGCGCTGCTGATTGCCATGGCCGCGGTTGCCCTTATGTGGCAGAGATCAACATCGCCAGAACGTCCCGCCGTAGCGGTGCTGCCTTTTGCGAATTTGACGGGTGATCCGAGCCAGGACTATTTTGCCGATGGCATTACTGAGGATCTAATCACCGATCTTGCCAAACTTTCGGGCCTCGATGTCATCGCTCGCAACTCCGTATTCGCCTACAAGGGAAAGCCCTTCGTATTGGCCGATATTGCCCGCGATCTTGGGGTGCGGTTTGCTATTGAAGGAAGCGTACGGCGAACGGGTGATCAAATCCGCCTCAATGCTCAACTTGTGGACATAGCTACAGGTGGCACCTTGTGGGCCAATCGCTTTGATCGCAGCACCAGAGAGGTGTTTGCCGTCCAAGACGAGATTAGCCGAGAGATCGCCAAGGCCCTTGGGGTGCAGCCTTCAGCAGCGGAAAGCGAGCGGATGGCACGCCCGCCGACTGAAAATCTTGAGGCCTACGATTACTATCTTCGGGCCGAGCAGGCGGCACGTACGGGCCAGCGGGCGCGGCTTGGGGAAGCTCTTGAGTTATACGAGAAAGCGGTCGAGGTTGACCCAGCCTTCGCCGAAGCCTACGCCGGTGACGCACGCACAACTGTCTATGTATGGCGTGTTTCCTTCAACGAAATAATCCAGAGCGCCCCCGCACGAAAGAGAGCCTATGAGAAGGCAAGTCGTGCTTTGGCACTAAATCCCGACCTCTCGTCGCCTTACGCTATTCTCGGTATTATGCAAGTCGTGGACCAGCGCTATGAGGAAGCAATCGCCTCGGCGCGACGCGCGGTTGCCCTGAGCCCTGGTGATGCTGGAGCGCAAGTAGCGCTGGGTTATGTTCAGTTGTTTGCGGGCGATCATGCTGAAGCAGCCACTGCAGTCGAAACCGCGCTAAGGCTCGATCCCAATCTCTCACCCATAGATCGAGAAATTGCGGGTCTCGTTTTCCTTCTCGGAGGAGACACGGCCAAAGCTATCGGAACTCTTGAACGCACGCGGGCCGATGCACCGGCCGCCGCCGATTTCCACATTACACTCGCCGCGGCTTACGCTCGGGCAGGCCGCTTAACGGATGCCCACGCCGCAATGGCAAACGGGCTTCGCCTTCAACGAGCTGCATTCGACTCCATAGCCGCCTGGCGAGTTAGCTATGCTCATTTTCGCAACAAAGATGATTTAGCCCTTCTCATCGATGCCTTGCGCCAAGCTGGCATGCCTGAGTGGGCGTTCGGCTTTCGAGGGAAAGAGCGCGATCGGCTAACGGGAGAGGAGATTGCATTGCTGGTTCTTGGCCATACCCTCCAAGGCCAAATCGAGCCCGGTTACCCAGCTATCATGCAGATTGATCGGAATGGAAATGCCGCATTCCGCTCAATAACTCAACTACTCACCGGGACGGTCCATATCGATCGCGATCTCCTCTGTGAGAAGAGTGAGAATATGTTTGGACGTCCCGACTGCGGCCCCGTCTACAAGCAAACCGATTCCACTGGCAAACGCTCATATGCCTACGCCAATGCAAGCAAGGTATTTTATTTCTCGCAGGTGAAGTAACTGTTTAGCCCTACCACCTCAATGATACGGATCTCGATTCAACTCGGCTATGGCTTTTGGCCAATTGGCATCGGCCTTCGGCACAAGTTCATCCGCGTGATTGGCAAAGTGCTCTGCGTTTCCCTTGTCGTAGATCAGATATAGCTTGCCATCGATGATTTTGAAGGCTTCTGGATCCACATTGACTGTTGTCGAACCGCCGACTACCTCACCGGCACAGTATCCTCCATATTGCGGGGCATATTTTACCGGCTCGTTCATGAACAATTCGCGGTTCTTGCTACTGGCAAAATGCCATGGTGTGCCCAACCACTCGTAGGAGAACTTCTCTGATCCCTTTACTGGCCGGTTCTCAGTAAAATAAGCCACCGTATCATAACCCATGATTGCTACGCCGCCGAAGTAGCCGGTGTTCACCGAGTCGTCGGCGACAGCCGATACCGCGCCTGTGGTACCCGCAAGAGCAAACCCTACTGCTGCTAACAGATTTTTACTTCGCCTCGACATAACGTTCCTCCTTAGTCATTGGATCTGCATGCATCTAGCAACGTCTGCCGCGCTTAAGCCGGTCGCGTCGTGGCACGTTACGCCGTGGCGCCTCAACAACTGCATTGCCTCTTTATTACCTTTCCAAAAGGCTCGTGCCATCGGCTTGTAACCATGGACTTCTCCACGGTTTACGTCTGCGCCTTTGGTGATCAAGAATTCTGCCAGTTCAACATGGTTTTCTTCTATCGCGATCATCATCGGCGTCACGCCGGACTTGTTGGCCGCATCCTCAAGAACTGCGCCGTTCTCCAGCAACAGCTTGGCGATCGGAAGGCTACCCGAGAAAGCTGCTGCATGGAGTGGTGTGAAGCCTCCCGAATTGCGGGCCATGACATCAGCGCCTTTGACTAGCAACAGTTCAGAAATTGCAAGTTGATTGCCGATAGCTGCATTGATCAGTGGAGTAGCCCCATCGGGAGTGCGGCTATCAACGTTGGAGCCATTGGTGAGAGCCTGCTCGACGGCAGCCTTATCTTCTGCGGCAACAGCATCAAACAGCACATCTCCGGCAGCCGCCATCGTCGCAGCGAACCCCAACACAAGCAAAGTCAGCAATTCACGCATTGTTCTCACCAGGATAACTATACATGGCGGAGCAGGATTGGGGAAGCCGTTCGGGCAACTAGACGTCGGTTTCCGATTGTGCCCCTGCAATACGCTTCCTGAGAATTCACGGGGACAAAGTCCGTACCCGACTAGGGGCGCCAATCACCTATGCTTTATGCAACGGCAAGTCCCGGGCGGCCTTGTGGTGCTGACGTTCTCAAGTTGCGGAATATTATTCCCCCTGATGTAGCAGAACTCAACTTCCTCCACGCGCATTCTGCGCGGCCGAAAGTGCCGTTTGCATCCGACGTTCTTGATCAATCCTTTACTGCGAAAACTGAGCTGCGCAGGGTGAGTTCGTGCCATGGGATCACATAGGCAGGAGAGCGGTTGGCGCTAAGTGGGTGTCTATGCTCTCAATTGCTTGAGAGCCACTCGATCACATCCGCAGCGTTCCGGTCTGGTGGAAACACAGGATAGAAAACGTGTTCCACTTTGCCGTTGTTTATGACAAGCGTAAAGCGCTTCAGAAGGGTCATGCCACTTGTCTCAAACGTCGGCAGTTTCATTGCTCTCGTCAAAGCCAAGTGATTGTCCGACAAGATTGGAAATGGCAGATGGAGGCGCTCGGCCGCCTCGCGCTGATATTCCGGGTCTTGTGTAGATAGGCCGAACAGATGGTCGACTCCCAAGGCTTTCAATTCAGCGAAGTGATCGCGGAAGGAACACGTCTGCGGAGTGCAGCCCCGGGCACCTGGGATCATGTCCCACCCTTCAGGGTTTTCAATGCCAGGTCGGCCAGTTCGGGGATAGGCATAGACAATAGTTCGACCGCGCAGCATAGACAAATCAACGCTTTTGCCATTGGTTCCCGGAACCGGGACCGATGCCATGGGAGCGCCTACCAAATGGCGGGTCCCACCGTCATCAACGGGCGCGGGGAGCGCCGACCAATTCGGGGCGTCCACGGTGGTTTTCATTTTACCCTCTTTTGGCGCTCGCATTCGCCTGTGTCAGGAAATGTCCGATCACCATTCCGGCCCACTAGCACCGGCTTTGGTGAACTCGGAGGCGCGATGATCACCTCGCCGCGCGTTTCAATCATCACAAGCAGCGACGCTACTCCTAGTGCACCGTCGCCGACCACCGCCGCGATATTTGTTTATCGCCAATGAGGGAATCCAAAGCTTCGTAGGGATCGAGTTCAAAACCTGGGCCACAGGCGCATTGGATCATGAGTTCCTCGACGATGTCCTCGAGCGCAATGTTGTCGGCCAGGTTCGACCGCCTGATTTTTTCAGCCTCGGCGTAAATGCGGATAAGGCTACCTGTTCGCTTCGCTGTAGCGACAGCAGCGTCGATTTCGGACAGAACCTTGGGAGTCAGAGCTCGCATTCCGAGCCAACATGCTCCCGTCGCCTAAAGGGATCAAGACCGCGTCGGCTCAAGAGCAGTCTTTTTGTTGCGGATCGCGTGCTCAGCTGCCTGAGAGATAGCGCAGCACGCCCGAATAGGTCGCTCCGCCGACGACGCAGGGGATGCCCAGCTGCACCTGGCCGGTAACGGCGGCGGTGACACAGCCGAGCGAGATGGCACCCTCTCCCAGTCTTCCCCACCAGGAGATCTTCCGCTTGTATGCCGGACCTTTCTGGCGCAACTCGTTCAGCGCGGCGGCGGCATCGTTCTTCAGCTTGCCTACCTCGGCGGTTTCGGCCGCGAAGATGACGTCGTCGAGATGCTTGCGCGCGTTGTCGGAGGCATGAGGGCGGGATTCCTTCAGCGCAGTGAGAAGCTCGGCATCGCGTGAGCTGTTGTGGGCGAGCGAATATTTCGCGGTGCTGCCGAGGGTCAACCGCTCGGCATCATTGCTGTCGGAGGCCCAGGGGAGGAGGTCGACCATGCGCGAAAGCGGCAGAAGGGAGCCTGTCGCATAGTAATATCCCCAGAAGGTGTCCATCACCACCGGGCTGGGCTCCAGCACAAGCTTCTCCTCGGAATTCCCGCTGAATGCCGAGCCCATGCGGGCCCACATGCCTTTTCTCTCCTTCACGGCGAAATCGCTCAGGGTCGGCAGCTTGCCGGAGGCATAGGCATCGATCATGATGCGGCGATTCGGAGCTTTCTCCCCAACCTTCCCCAACAGGCCGCGCCAGTCCGCAAGGCCCGAATAGGCGACAGCGCGCACCACCGCCCAATTGTCTTCCGGTTTCACGATAGCGAGCATCTTGAAGATCAGCTTTTCAGCATGATCGGGATTCGAGCCGATTACACCAGCCATGAAACCGACGAAGACCCCGGCGGCATCAGGCTCTTGGAACGCCCCGCCGGCGGCCAGAGCCTGGACCGCGTCAGGTAAAAGCTTGTAATCGGGCTTGGTGCGATAGGTTTTCATCCAAGTCAGAACGCGATCAGGAGGAGGCAGCGGCTCCGGCGGAGCCGCCCGCCCCTGCGACGCGGACGAAAACATAATGAACGCGGCGAGGACGGCCGCAGCCACCCGCAACATAGGCCACTTCCTAACGCAAACCCACTAACCATTGAAAATTTAGTGAATTCTTGCGGCGGTTCCGTGGCCAAACCCGACCGAAATCGTGGTGGAACCTGTCAGTCCTCGCCGCAAGGCCACGTCTTGGGCACCGCCAGCCCGGCAGGAAGTTTCGTGTTCGCGTCGCCGCAGGCAATGTCCAGCTGCGCTTGCGTAAGGTCCTTGACCAAGCTCAGGTCAGTGCCTTCAAAACGGGCCCAATAAAGATAGGCACGGTTCAACGACACACCGGAAAGATCGGCGCCATGGAAAACCGAACGAGGCAAGGTCGCGCCGGTGAGATTGGCACCGGCGAGCTTAGTGCCGGCAAAGCTGTTTCGCAGGAAATCGCCTTCGGTCATGTTCGCGCCCGAAAGATCCGATCCTTCGAAATTCACGCGATGAAATTCGGCTTTTACGAGGAGCGCGCCCGTCAAAACCGCTCCGGCGAAGGTCGATCTCGCGGCAAAGGCCTTCTCCAAATTGGCGCCGGATAGATTGGCCTTCTCGAAGGAGGTACGTACCAGCTCGGCACGCACCAAATTGGCCTTGGCGAGGCTCGCGCCGTTGAACCTAGTTCCTGAGAGGAAGGCCCCTTCAAGATTGGCCGCTGACAGATCATTGCTGTCAAGGATGAGCATCTGCATGTTGCAACTGCTCCAGTCCACGCCGGGTGCTGCGGGGTCCTTGCAGTCAGCGAGAACAGGGCCAGAGAAACAGAACAGCAAAGTCAAAGCGAGATTCAATCGAAAATTATGCGTCATCCTTTTTCCTTTGGTTTCCCATGGGCCGGGTGATCAATCGGCGGCGTTTTTTTGCTGACGGCGAATGCGGGCGGCGAGCGAAATGACGTTCGCCACCCCGCGCAACGGCCGGGAGGCGTGTGCCGGGGCAAGGGGTTCGGTGCCGGTGGCAGCCGCCACTTCCACCGGCGCCTCGGCCGCATCAGTCGTATCATCGGCGAGGATGGGGGGTTCGGAGGTCGGCTCCGCTATGGGCAGCTTCGATGCACCGTCGATAGCGATGTTGAGCTCCGCCAGCTTGGCGTTGAAGTTTTCATCGAGCTGCTTCAGTTCGTTTTCCAGCTCCGCGGTCTCGCGTTCGGCGGCGCTCAGCTGGCGCTCCAGCTCCTGGCTGCTATGATCGAGGTTCGTCATTGCACTGTCGCCCGCCGCTGCTGACGATATGCCGGAGTCCGAAGCGGGGGTGTCGGCCAGCTTCTGATTGATCAGTTCCGATTTTAGCGATTCGAACTCGTCCTTTTGCTGGTTCAAATGGCGCCGCTGCGTCTCGATCTGGCGGGACAAGGACATCAGGTCGTCGATGCGCTTCTGCAGCCGGTCCTGGGCCGAAAGTGCATCGGTTTCGAGACCGTCCGAGGCCTGGCGGTCGGCAATGTTCTTTTTCATGGCGGCGACCTGGCGGTTGCGCTCGCTAATCTCGGCGCGTAGCTTCTCAAGCGTCTGAGAGAGCTTTTGGATTTCCTCGTCGCGGCCGCGCAATTGTTCCTTCAGGTTCTGAACCGTTGCCGTACGAGCACTGAGCTCGGTTTCCAGCGGCGTGAGCTGCATGCGCAGGCTTTGTACCTCCGCATCGCGCTGGGTGAGCTGCGTATCGCGCGACCTCACCTCGGTGATTAGATGATCGATGCGATTGCGGTTGCGCGATACTTCCGCCATCTGCTCTGCCAGCTTTATCTTGAGATCGTTCATGCGAAGTTCGAGCTTGCGCGACAGCATGGCGTATTCGGCCCGCAGCCGGTCGCGGTCGGCCTGAAGCTCGGCGATGGTCGAGGGGGCCGCGCGCTGCATGCGCTTCTTGCCGAGCCGCAGGGCAAAAACCCAGGCGAAGCGGCCGAGAAAAAGAGCAATCAGCGCAGCGACCGCAAAGCCCAACGCCACGAGCATAATGGTCTCAACTTGAGACATGAATGCTTGTCCTCAGTCCCGACGACGCTTGCCCCGCCGCCCTTAAAGCATAATCCGCAGGCTGGCGCGAGGCGATCACAAAAATAAGGACATCTACAAGAGGCTGCGAGCGTGCCCCAGGCCGCGCCGCAAGAGGCCCATACCGGGTTTCAGAAGGGGTTCCACCGAGGCGTATCGGAGTATTTCAGATAGCCGGCGTTAAGCCCGAGCCTGAAGCCGAGGCCGGTGCGAATAGGGGCCAGCTTAACATTCCCATACTGTTGAAAATTGACCCCGAGTCCGCCGACCACATAGGCCGTGCCTTCGATGCCGGCAAAACGGGCGAGCAGGTCCTTGGGGTGCTGGAGCCCGTAGACCAGAACGAGAACGCGGGAGCCATTGCCGCCAAAATCCATGCCGATCGAGGGTCCCTGCCAGTAGACCTTCTTGTGAAAGCCATTCTTCATGAAAAGCGTGCCCTCGCCGTAGCGGAGGCCGCCAATGATTGCGCCCGAGCCTTCCTCTCCGACGATATATCCATTGGGTTCACCATTACGCTGGAAAGCATACTCCACCACGCTCGCCACCTCCTTGGTGGTGCGCCCAAAAACCTTGTGGCCTTTGGAAAGGATCTCCTCAGCGGTATAGGTTTCCCCCGACCGTCCGGTTGCTGAGGTGCCGGCATTTGCGCCCACGACGGGCAAAGCCACGAGGCCGAGCAGCACAGTAAAGGCCACCAGGATATTCCTAATTAGAATAAGCATTGTCTTTACTCCCCACCGTTCAGCCCGACAGCTGTAGCAGAGGGAATTTTCAAATCTGTTAAGCCTTTGGGTCAGGCGCCTGAGGCTATGAAGGCCGGATTGGCAAATCCGCCCTCGACCTTCCCGTAGGTTAGCGGCGTTTCGCCCTCGATCAAAACTTTACCCCCCGCAGCGAGCAGCACGGCATGACCCGCAGCAGTATCCCACTCCATAGTGCGGCCGAAGCGGGGGTAGACATCGGCTTCGCCCGCGGCGATCACGCAAAACTTGAGCGATGAGCCGGCGAAGACGAGCCCCCCGGTATCGCAGTTCCTGATCCAGTTCTCGGTCAGCGAATCGCGATGCGACCGGCTGGCCACTACCCGAAGATTGCGGGCTGGAACAGCGGCCGCGGCAAGGCGACGGCCGTCAGGAATTCCGCCGGATGCGGAGGCTGGCGACGCTTCGAAAGCGCCGATGCCGCCTTCTGCCCAGAAGAGGCGGGGAAGAGCTGGGGCGAACACTACCCCGATGGCAGGCATTGTTTTAACAATCAGCGCGATATTGACGGTGAATTCACCGTTGCGGTTCAGAAACTCCCGCGTGCCATCCAGGGGGTCGACCAGAAAAAACTGATCCTGCAAAGCCGGCACATGACCTGCCGCTACGCTTTCCTCCGAGACGACAGGAACCCCTGGAGCCAGCTTTTCGAGACCAGCGAGAATAATGTCCTCTGAAACGATATCGGCTTCGGTGACCGGGGTGGCATCATCCTTGAGCCGGGCTTTGGCATCGGTTGCATAAATCGACATGACGGCTTCGCCCGCGCGCTGAGCAATCTGGAGGAGACCGGGTAGTAGGGGGGAGTGCAAGCTTCTGCTCCATCAACTGAAACTCGTCAAGGCACGCACCGCATGGGCGGCGGCCGATCAATCAATCGCCTTTTCAGGGATTGGCCTTCCCCTGGCGCTTCGTGTATCAGGACCCCGATAGATTTACCGGAGTGATTCATGAGCGGCAACCAAGTGTTGAGCGATCTCGATCTTGCGGCATTGCTGTGCAGCCGCGTGTGCCACGATGTCATATCGCCGGTCGGCGCCATTGCCAACGGTCTCGAGGTGCTCGAGGACGAAGACGATGAGGAAATGCAGAAGGTAGCAATGGATCTGGTGCGCCGCTCTGCCAAGCAGGCGGCGGCGAAGCTGCAGTTTTGCCGTATCGCGTTCGGGGCGGCCGGATCAGCTGGCGCATTGCTCGATCTCGGCGAAGCAGGCGACATGGCCAAGGCCTTCGTGGGAGATGAAAAGGTGAAGCTCGATTGGCAGGCACCGCGCGAAACGAGACCGAAAGGAGAGGTGAAGCTTCTTCTCAATATGATGCTTCTTGGCATGTCGGCGGTGCCGCGCGGGGGAATGGTTACAGTCGGCTTCGAAGAGCGTTTTCCGGTCGTGAGAGCGGTTGGTGATGCGGCACGAATCCCCGAGAAGGTGTCGCAATTGCTCAAAGGAGATTTCGACGCCGGCGAACTTGATGCGCGCCTCGTGCAGCCATACTACACCCGAAGGCTCGCACAGCAGCTCGGCTATGCGCTGAGGTTCGCTGTCAATGGAAACAAAGTTACGCTCAAGGCAGGATTGCCGGACCAAGCGGGATGAACAGAGGGTGGAGCGTCAGGCCGTCTCGCGAATGTCGGAAGGCGCATCGCCGTTCTCGCGCAGAACATAGCCGCGACCCCACACGGTTTCGATGTAGTTCTTGCCGCCAGCGGCCACTGCGAGCTTCTTTCTGAGCTTGCAGATGAAAACGTCGATGATCTTCAACTCCGGCTCATCCATGCCGCCATAAAGGTGGTTGAGGAACATCTCCTTGGTGAGCGTCGTTCCCTTGCGAAGGGAAAGCAGCTCGAGCATCTGATATTCCTTGCCGGTGAGATGAACCCGCTGGCCGCCGACCTCCACCGTCTTGGTGTCGAGGTTCACTACCAGATCACCGGTGGTAATAACCGACTGGGCGTGACCCTTGGAGCGGCGAACGACCGCGTGAATGCGTGCTACAAGCTCATCCTTGTGGAAGGGCTTGGTCATGTAATCGTCGGCGCCAAAGCCCAAACCCTTGACCTTGTCCTCGATGCCGGCGAGCCCCGACAAAATGAGAATCGGGGTGTTGACTTTGCTGACGCGGAGGGATTTCAGAACTTCGTAACCGCTCATGTCCGGCAAATTCAGATCGAGAAGAATGATGTCGTAGTCGTAAAGTTTACCGAGATCGACACCTTCCTCACCGAGATCCGTCGTATACACATTGAAGCCTTCCGACTTCAGCATCAGTTCGATGCTCTGCGCCGTGGCGGTGTCGTCTTCAATAAGAAGAACTCTCATCCGAAGCCCCTTTAATTCGACCTCTGGCACCGAGTGGCGATGGCCAGGAGGAACGCACTCGAGCGAAGCTCAAACCCTATGGGTTAACGCTGGTGGTTAAGATACGCCGAGAAAGGTTAACAAAACCTATTACGTATGGTCCGACAAGGACTTCCTTTACCCGAACACGTAACTGGGAACTCAGTAGTGGCCCGGTGGCGCAACCCAATTGCGAACTCAATAACCGGCAAGGATGTCTTTTAAGTTGGGTCGACATCCAGGGTTTACCGAGCCTTAAGGCAGGTCGTTCACAATCACTCCAAGCCGGTGACTTTTAGACTAGACGATTCGTACTGGACTGCAAAGGGGAACTCCGGCGTGCACGTGGGGCGGATTTGCAACAGCCCCTCTGCGCATAGAGGAAAGAGGCCCAAGTTATGCGTTCAAAGGACAATCTGCTGCGGCTCCATCGCTTCAAGCACGACGATCGGCGCCGGCAGGTCGCCGAAATAGAAGTGATGATTACGGAGTTCCTGAAAAAACAAGACGAGCTCGATGCGCATATTCGCATGGAAGAAAGCCGAAACGGCGTCACAGATCCTACTCACTTCAACTATTCCACCTCGGCCAAGGCGTCGCGGGCACGGCGGGACAACCTTCTGAGATCGATCGGCGAGCTAAAGGACCAGCTCGATGCGGCGAAAACTGCACTCGAGGAAGAGGCAGCGGAGTTGCGCAAAATCGAGCTGCTCGCGGAGAAGGAAGCCGATGCGCGCGTCGAGGCTGCTCCGGCAGCGGGCCAGGCGCAGGTCACCTTTAGCCGTTAAGGGACGTGGCTGCCAGCCTATGCGCGCGAAGGCGCTCATAAATCGGCAGAGCCTCATCAGCAATCCTGCCAAGCGCTGCCGGCAAGGCGACCGGAGGCTGCGCTTGGGACGCTGCGAAACCAGTCGAGGCATGGACCGCGTTGTACCAATGGCGGCCCCACAGACCATCGAAACGCTTAGGCCCCCGCGGCCAAGACAGCATCGCAGGGCAAAAATCGAGCTCAAGGGCTCCGCACAGCCTTGTCAGCGTTTCGGCGGGAGCCTCGAGAACGTCCTCCGCATCGACGACCGGCGGCGCGCGGCCGAGCGCCTGGGCGACGAGATCGAACAATTGCCATTGCTCGACAATGCCGATGGCACGCAGCGAGACATCTTCCCATTTTCGCGCATAGCTCGAGAGCACCGCGACTGGATCGCGAATGAGGAACGCGTTGAAGAGCTGCAGCACCCACCGGCGATCGAAGCCTGGAAGCATATGGTGGGTCATGTGCTTCTGGTAGAATATGGGCTTGGCCGAGTTGGGCGATGACGTGCAAAGGGCAACGACTCGATCATAGTCGGATTCGTAGGCTGCCATGATTTCCTCGCGCAGGGGATGATCGTTGCCGTGATGCTTCAGCGAAAAAGCGTAGAAGGGCTCGTCCCAAACCT